>WFXT01000208.1 GCA_015490475.1 Bacteroidota bacterium | reverse complement strand
ATCTAGATACACTAATCTTGACCTGCCAATTTACAATATTGTTGGATGGTGGGACATATATAATCATGCCCAGATTGAAGCATGGCTCAATACAAGGAAGCATTCCGACACCGCTCGCTTCTATCAAAAGCTGATTATTGGACCGTGGGCTCATCAGACAATTGGTATGAGAACCACAGGAGATATGACTTATCCTGAAAATGTATACGATCCCCTTGGACCAGAATGGGGCAAGATAAACACCCCCAATGTTAATATTCCCAGATTAGTGGCATCAGAGCCGATCCAGTGGTTTAGAACATGGCTTTCTGAACCATATTTCGTTTTGCTCCCTCAATATGAGTGGCAGTTTGCTACTATCTATAATGGAGACTCAGTTTTCGTAATGATTCCTGCCGATACATATTCTGTCGCATATCACGTGTTTTTCAATTTTCTTAATGGCGTTGGGGGACTCCCCGGAATTCCTATTAGAATAAAAGGGCTTGCTTTTGTGGATTCAAACACAATACAATACATTGACATTGACCCCACTGGTACTTCCATCTTTGGAGACACCACAGGAACAGTTTTGGGACCAGTAAATGTGAACTTTGACGAGCGAGATACTAATGGTGTTCCACCACTAAGGATGTACATAGCCGGTCCTGATGATGCTCCTGTTGGGAATTGGTGGCTTGCCGATGACACTTTTCCGCCCCGCAGTGTTCAGCCTTTTGAACTCTTTTTTCATCCCGACGGAACATTGCAACCGGTTCCTCCCAGAGATAGCGCGATGTTTAGTTTCTATTGTGACCCCAAGAATCCTGTCCGCACTATTGGTGGACCCAATATGATTGTCAAAGTTCCTGACGGTTCTCGTTATAGTCAGGGGCAAATGCTTATGAACGACCCTGCATGGGAACATTTGACTTATCCTTCTGATACGGTTCTTCCTTCCAGTGATACATTTGCCAGAATGCTCGTTTTTGAATCGGGTCCAATTACTGATAGTGTGACCATAGCAGGTTGGGCAACCTTTGAATTTTGGGGTGGTGGATATCCAATTGATAATGTTATTACAGATTCTCTTGATATGGACTTCATTTTGAGGGTTATTGACGTTTATCCTGATGGCAGAGAGTATTACGTTTTTGAGGGAGCTGTTAATGGCAGAGCACGTGAATATGCTAAACTGTTTGCTGAGGATGATCCTAACGCAGATAATGCTCCATTTTCCAATATGGCAAGCAATAAACTTTACTATTTTAAGCTCAGGAGCTTCCCTATTGGATATACTTTTGGACCGGGGCATAAAATCAAAATTGTAATAACGGGTAATAATTATGACCTATATCAGTCTAATCCACATATACCACTGGAAGGAAATGAGTTTTTCAGAGTAAGGGTTCAGGATATGGATACAGCCACTTACTACTTCTATGGTACTCCTGTTCAGGCACGTCCTGCAGTTCAACACTTTCTGGTTAGTCCCAACAGACCTGCAAAAGTTACTTTACCGGTACTTGGAACCCCCACAGTTCCAGTACTTCTGTCATCTCAATCTCCTCAACAAGAATATCCGTTTCAGATTTTTGTCAAAGAATCTTTTGTAATTGTCAACTGGCAAGGAGATAGCGATGCAATTTTTAAAGTTTTTGCCTATGATGGCAAAGAGTTAGGAAGTCATAAGTTGGTGCGTGGAGTTAATGTTATTGAGATTTCACCCAGCAACTCAATTTATTTGTGGCGAATTATTGAGCCCATCGGTGGGGAAACTTACTCGGGTAAGGTAATAATGGGATTTTAAAAACACAATATTAATACGGAAGGTGACTCTATTTTTGCAGTTTAGCTCTAAATCATATTTTTGTTTTGGATATGTGTAGGACATTGAAACATTTTATTGTAGGACTCTTTATATTGATTCTTTCCGGTTTAGGGAATGATCTTTTTGCTACTCACCATAGGGGTGGCTTTATAGTATACAGGCATGTCTCAGGTAATACCTATGAGGTAGAGGTGCACATATGGACTAAGCTAAGTAGCATAGCCGCAGACCAAAATGAAATTGAGATAAAGTGGGGCGATGGAACGATAGACACCATCCCAAGGGTGTTTATTCTTGATAACTCCTCTATTGACACGCGATATAACATTTTCAAAGGCACACACACATATCCAGGTCCGTTTAACTACAAGATAGAGGTGGAAGCTCCTTTGCGTGATGCAGACCCACTCAACATACCTAACGCTGACCAGAGACACATGTACCTATCTGCTGAAATAATAGCCCGTGACCCTGTTATATACGGCTATAATAATTCTCCTGTTATGTATGGTCCCGGAGTCGTTACTGCTGTTCAAGGGCAACCGTTTGTTTTTCCCATAGTAGCTTATGACCCTGACCTTGATAGCCTGGGTTTCAGACTTGACACACCAAGAATCGTTAATGGTTTTGCTGCTCCAGGATATATGTTTCCAGATGATTATGCCGCAGGTTCTGATTCCCTGTTTGTTGATTCCATTACAGGAATAGCATATTGGCTAAATCCAGATGTTCCGGGACATTTCAACTTTGCTGTGGAAATAACTGAATATCGCTATGGAAAGAAAATAGGTTCTGTTTTCAGAGATATAAGAGTTATTGTGTTCCCAGAACAAAATAATATGCCAGAAATAAGGAATCTGATGGACACGTGCGTATGGGCAGGCGACATATTACAAAAGATATTTACTGTTGTGGACCCTAATTCAGACCCTGTTCATGTTACAGTAGCAGGAAACGGACCACTGGAAGTGGATTCTCTACCTAAATTAACTGTTGTGGGGGGCAATCCAGATAGTTTCTCTATTTTATTCTCATGGAAAACCACATGTTACGACATCAGATATGCACCATATGACTTTTTGATTGTGGCTACTGACTCGCCCTTGCTTGGAAATTCCCTCTCCGATGCATACAAATGGTTCATTACTGTTCTGGGACCGCCAGATAGTCTTTGGGCATCTTTTATCTTTCCAAATCATGTTCAACTTCAATGGAAAAATCCTTATGTGTGTGACACGGCAAGTAATTTCGCTGGTTGGTCAATATGGCGTCGAATTGGTTCATTCCCAGAATTTGACACATGTAAGCGTGGCGTTGCAGGATGGGGATACACAAGAATTGCCCGATTTATCAAGAATTATGAATATGTTGATTCATTCCTGTCTTCTGGAAATACTTATTGCTACCGTATAGTCCCCGAATTCTTTGATACTGTTATTCCCGGGTATAAAGTGGACACTCTGGAAGGAGTGGCTTCCAATGAAGTGTGTATCCAAATTCCAAGAATAATACCTGTCATTACAACTGCTAGTGTGCTATCCACGGATTCACAGAATGGTAAAGTGCTAGTCATCTGGTTGCCTCCTGACTCCACACAGATTGACAAAGCTTTGTTCCCACCACCCTATACCCTTGAAATTCAACATGGACAGGGCTTTCATCCTTCATCGTGGACCACCCTTGACTCAAGAACTTATACATATTTTGCTCAAATGACGGACACCACACTGCTTGACTCGCCATTGAATACTGTAGTGACACCATGGGCATATAGGATAAATTTTTATAGCGGTTCTGCACTCATTGGAACTAGTGCCCCTGCGACAACACATTATCTATTTGCTACTGCCGGCGATAAAAAAGTTGAACTCCAATGGCAGGCATTCACACCCTGGCTTAACTATCAATATACAATTCGCAGGAGGCTCAGTACGGATGTAAACTATGATTCAATAATAACGATTCCATTGAGACAGTACACTGACAGAAATGTCCAAAACAATATGACATATTGCTACGTGATAAAACCTGCACATGGCTCATTTACTATACCGGGTTATCCCACTAGCCTTAAGAATAATTCGCAGGAAGTGTGTGTAACGCCTCGTGATACCACTCCACCATGTGGCTTGACTCCAAATGTGACGCCACCATGTGAAATTGCTTCCGAAACAGATACTGCTTTTTTTGTGTCTATAAGGTGGACCATTGAAGAGTGTGCTAAGGACGCTCAATGGACAGTGATTTATCGCTTTGAACCTGCCACACAAAAAATATTTATTCTGGATACGGTTCCTGCTGGAAATTTAATATACATCTATGGTCCCTCTCTGAATCCTGCAGGTTGCTACGCCATTTCCTTCATAGATTCCAATGGTAATTCTGGACCGCTCGGGGATACTATATGCGTTGATAACTGTCCGATATATGAACTTCCCAATGCTTTTACTCCTAATGGCGATGGCATCAACGACCTGTTTACCCCTTTTGAACCGTTCAGATTTATTGATAGTGTTGATTGCAAAATATTTGATAGGTGGGGCACACTGGTTTATGAAACGTCAAATCCTCATATATGGTGGGATGGTACTAATATGAAAGGAAAGCCTGTTCCCGAAGGAACCTATTATTATGTCTGCAAAGTCTATGAACGACGCTTGAAAGGTTCCCTTGAAATATCTGAGCCACTGTCTGGTTACATATATCTGAACAGAGATTAAGTCCTTTTTTTATCATAAGTTTGCAGGAAAACATTTCTTTATGGAAACAATAATGCTTCTGGCAGAAGGTGGTGCTTTACCTCCCACGTGGCTGGTCATACCGTTCGTTACGCTCCTCTTAATGATTGCCACTGGTCCCCTTTTCTATCATCACGTGTGGGAAAGATATTATCCAGTTTTTGCTTTTCTGTTGGGATTCCCCGTGGTATTATATTACATATTTGTTCTGCAAGATATGGATCATCCTATACATACTCTTTTTGAATATCTTTCTTTTTTGAGCCTTATTGGTTCTTTGTTTATTGCCAGTAGTGGCATTCTTATAAAAATTAAGGGTGAGACGCATCCCTTGGCTAATGTCCTCTTGCTGGGCATAGGTGCCATCCTTGCCAACATAATAGGGACTACGGGGGCGTCAATACTTCTGATCAGACCTTATATGCGGTTGAACAAAGAACGCATAAGCACTTACCATATTGTGTTTTTCATTTTTGTTGTGTCAAATGTTGGGGGCAGTTTAACGCCCATAGGCGACCCACCCCTATTTCTCGGTTTTCTGAAAGGAGTCCCTTTCTTCTGGACTACTGAACACATGTTTTTCCCGTGGCTGTTTGGTGTTGGCTTGATTCTTTCAATATTCTACTATCTTGACCATCGCAGATGGAAAGCATGGCTAAAAGAAAAAGGTATTCAGAAACCAAAGTTTTCTTTTGGGATTGAGTTTAGAGGTTATTTAAATGTTTTGTGGCTTGCCATAATCATTGGTTCTGTCTTCCTTGACCCAGCTATATTGCCATGGCTCCCTGCTATTAACTATCACGGTGAGCGATTCTCTATTGTTCGTGAGATAATCATGATTTCAGTTGCTGTGATTGCATATGTTCTTGCTAATAGAGAAATCTTAAAGGAAAACAATTTCAACTTTGAACCAATTAAGGAAGTGGGCTTCCTGTTCCTTGGCATTTTTGCTACTATGATGCCCGCCCTCCAATTGGTCAGTGCTTTTGCACACTCTCCAGAGGGCTTGAAACTAATCTCTGAAAGCACATTATACTGGATGACAGGTTCTCTGTCCTCTGTCCTTGACAATGCACCAACCTATCTGACATTTCTTGCCGCCGCTATGGGTAAATATGGACTTGATATAAACCTCAAAGGTGATGTCCTTGCCTTCGTCGCTAATTATCCCGACTATCTCATTGCTATATCTATTGCCGCTGTGTTCTTTGGTGCAATGACTTATATAGGCAATGCTCCAAACTTTATGGTCAGAAACATTGCAGAGCAGGCAGGTGTTGACATGCCTTCTTTTGGTGGATACATAGCAAAATATAGCCTCGTTTATCTCCTTCCCGTTCTGGCGCTTACCTTCCTTGTCTTCGTTATAGTCTTATAACCATGTATGAAGATGTAGCAATAGCAATTATTACCGCTAATGGATGGGAACATCTGAAACATACAATTCCTCTGTTCATCAAGCACTCTCCGGGTGCTAGAATCTATCTTGTTTACAACGATTATAAAGGTTCAGACACCCCTTTATTGGTTAGGAAGCATTTCCCTGAGGTTTCAGTAATAGAGACTGGCGGCAACCCTGGATTTGGCAAGGCATATAATTACGCCATTTTCAATTACATCATGGAAGATTATATCGCCATAGTGAATCATGACCTTTATGTAACGGAAGGGTGGCTGGAACCATTAATTCAGTGGTTGAAAGAAAAACCAGAACACGGTGTTGTCCAACCTAAGATTCTTGACTACAAACGAAAAGACCATTTTGAATATGCCGGGGCATGTGGTGGATGGCTTGATGCCCTTGGATTTCCCTTCGCAAGGGGTAGGATACTAAATACCATTGAAAAAGACGAAGGACAATATGACTCCATATCTTATGTGTTTTGGGCAAGCGGGGCATGTATGGTAATTAAGAGAGATTTATTTGTGCGAGCAGGGGGATTCAATGAACACTTTTTTATGCACATGGAAGAGATAGATTTGTGCTGGCGGCTTCAGAGAATGGGCTATAAAGTGGGGTGTGTGCCACAAAGCATTGTATATCACTATGGTGGTGCCGCCCTTCAATACAACAATCCACTAAAAGTTTTTTTCAATTTCTTTCATAATCATATAATGCTCAAAGAAAACTTGCCCATGAAAAGCTGGCTGCCACGATATATGATTAGATTGTCTTTGGACTTTGCCTTTGCATTTTCTGCACTTGCCAGAGGTGAGTTTAAAGTTTTCTGGGCAGTAATAAAAGCACACCTTAAATTTCTTAAGAACATTGTTCAGTTCAGATATGTACCTTTTGATAAAGAAAACAAGCGCTGGTGTGGATATTATAGACGCTTTATATTATGGGATTATTATGTCAAAGGCAAGAAAACGTTTTCTCAATTAGAAGTTCCATCCTGTTGACTTAACTTTGTTTTAAAACCGTAAAGAAAATGACTCCTGGATATGACTTCACATGGATTATATGGCTGTTTTTCCTTTTGTTGATGCTTCAGCCGGTCATTGCACAAAAAGCCCTTGAGGGAACCAGACGCCGATTGATGGCTTCCATTGAAGAAAAAAGAAATTCAAGGGTAATCGTGCTAATTCACAGGCAAGAGACCATTTCCTTTTTTGGAATTCCTTTATTCAGATTTCTCAATATGGAAGATTCCGAAGAAATTCTGCGTGCTTTGTATATGACGGACCCTAGAATGAATGTTGATATTGTCCTGCATACCCCGGGTGGGCTGGTTCTTGCCGCCGTGCAAATAGCCAGAGCAATCAAGCGACGCAAAGGAAAAACCACGGCTATTGTTCCCCATTATGCAATGAGTGGTGGCACATTGATAGCACTGGCTGCAGATGAAATAGTGATGAGTCCTGATGCTGTTCTGGGTCCCCTTGACCCCCAGATTAATGGGCTTCCTGCCCCTTCTATCGTTAACTTGCGAAGGCTCAAACCTGCTGATAAAATAACTGACCAATGGTTGGTTCTGGCAGATATCTCCGCAAAGGCTATGAGACAAATGCAGGATGTTGTCTTTGAAATACTTCAGGACAAGATGCCTGAGGAAAAAGCTAGAGAATTTGCCCGAATGCTTACAAGCGGTGTCTGGACGCATGATAGACCTATTACTGCACAGGAACTAAAACAATGGGGTTTGAATGTGACAACAGAAATCCCTGAAGAATTTATGAAATTGATGGCACTGTATAAACAACCTTATCAACGTAGGCAAAGTGCAGTGGACTATATTCCCGAACCTCATACTAACGGTAATAATTCAACCAGTAGGCTTCCATGGACATAGATAAGTTCTGGATGCAGGTTGCCCTTCAGGAAGCACAGAAAGCATTCCAAGAAGACGAAGTTCCTGTTGGTGCCGTAATAGTCAGAAATGGCAGGATAATAGCTCGTGCTCATAATCAGGTGGAAAAACTTAATGATGCTACTGCTCACGCCGAAATGCTCGCTATTACCGCTGCATCAAATGCTTTAAATCAAAAGTATTTGTGGGATTGCACAATATACGTAACTCTGGAACCATGCCCTATGTGTGCTTATGCCTTGAACCTTGCTCAGGTAAGCAGGGTGGTTTTTGCTGCACCAGACTATCAAAGAGGATATCGCGCTTTTAGTCCGCACTTGATTCATGAATCTGTGGAAGTGCATGAAGGTATTTTAAAAAACGAATCCGAACGACTTATTAAAGAGTTTTTTCAGTTGAAACGTATGATGGAATAAGAATGATTTTAAGGTGTACTTTGCATTTCTTTAATCAGTTCTCTGGCGCTCTCTAAAACTGTTTGTGTAACCCCTTTGCCAGCCATGATTCTGGCTATTTCTTTGACTTGTTCGTCTTCTGAGAAGAGTTCTTTAAAGAAGGCTGTGGGTTTTCCTGTTTCATCAAAATCTTTAGCAATAGCTATGTGGTGGTGCGCTGATGCCGCCACTGCCGGCAAGTGTGTAATGGCAATTATCTGTACACGTTGTCCAAGATACCTCATGAATTTTGCCACACGACGTGCTGTCTCTCCAGAAATGCCTGTATCCACTTCATCAAGAACAAGCGTTGGTAGGGACCTCTTTTTGCTTACTATTGCTTGAATTGCTAACATCAGTCGAGCTAATTCGCCTCCCGATGCCACTTCGTAAACAGGTTTAAAGGTTGTCCCCTGGTCGGCGGAAAATAAAATCGTGAATATATCCAGTCCAGACGGTGTTGGCTCCAGTGTCTCTCTGTGTTCTATTTTGATTCTTGCATAAGATAAATTTAATTCTTGTAGCATATCATTTAGCATTTTTTCAATATCACTGGCTACTTTTTGTCTGGCTGCACTGAGCTGCTTGCCCACTGTAATTAGGTCTTGTCTGAGACGCTTGAGTTGTTCCTCAATAAACTGTATTTCACTGTCAATGTTTTCTATAATCTCAAGTTTTCTGTTTATTTCTTCTCGTTTTTTTATCAGGTCTTTCACGCTTGATACGTTGAATTTGAACTTTAAATGATTTATTTGCTCAACTACATTTCTCAAGGTTTCTATATTCTCTACTTGTTCTTGCAATTGTTCAATTTTGCTCCTCACTTCTTCGGAAGTGTCTTTTATCTGCAATATTGCACTTTCAAGTGCTTCTATTAATCTGTCAACATCCTTTAAAATGTTTTGAAGTGCTTTCAGTTCGCTAATAGCCTTATATATCAATGCTTCAGCAGATATTTCGTCATCAGATAGAAAGTTCAATGCCTGTCCAAGATGATATATTGCAGTATCAACATTTTCAAGCAGGGCTATTTCCTCGTCTATGTCCCTATCTGCAAATTCATCAAGAGGAATCTGCTCCAATTCTCTCTTTTGCTCTTCAAGCCAATCTCTTGTCCGTGCTATGTCTTGAATTTCTTCTAATAGACTACTTTGCTTCTTTATAAGACTTTGGATCTCTTGCCATAATGACCTGTATTTATTTAACAGAGCCGTGTCTTCAAGTAGTGAATCAACAAGCTCTAAAGCAAAAGCAGGATTTTTTAGTTGTAGCAGACCGTGTTGCGTTTGAATCTGGACAAGCATTCCGCCCAGCTCACGCAAATCACTCACGGATACCGGCGTGTCGTTAATAAATGCTCTTGTCCTGCCAGAAGGCAATAATTCCCTTCTTATGATGACTTCATCGCCTTCATATAAGTCCCTTTCTTTAAGCCAATTGACAACTCGGTCGTCTTTAACGTCCCAGAGAGCTTCCACAATAGCTTTCTGGTCAGGATATCGTAACATATCTTTATCTACACGACTGCCTGATAATACTGAAAGACTCCCTACCAAAACGGATTTTCCGGAACCAGTCTCTCCAGTTAATACATTTAAGCCCTTTGTAAAATGCAGTTCTGCCTCTTCAATCAGAAGGTACCGTTTTAGTGTAAGAGTTTTTAGCATACAGGTTCAAAATTAAACAAGTGTCAATGTTTTGGATTATCTTTGTATATCGCATGGTGATGCTTATTGTTTCTCTGGTTTTGCTCGGCATCGTAGCAATATTGGTTTATACTTACTTTTTGTATGCATCGCTTAAAAAGGAACATAAAGAACTAATGGAAGCGCTATCAGTTGGTAAAATTTCCCTGTATCAAGAAAGAATAAACAGGTATAATTGCAGGGTTGATATGTATAATAGCATTTTGTGGCGCCTTTCAGTTGTTCGCATGGATAGGTTATTCAAACCGTTGCCTTACATTTTGCCTGAGGAAGGGAACCAATCAGACATTAATAAGATTTAATCTAAACAAGAAAAATAAACAGAGTTATGGTCTTTGGATGGCTTCTATTGATAGCAGTTTTTATCATTGGACTCATCGTTCAAATGAAGTTCAGGAATCGCTTTCAGAAGTATCTTGCTACGCCTTTGTCAACGGGCATGACGGGACGGGAAGTGGCAGAGAAAATGCTCCGTGATTATGGTATTTATGACGTTAAAATTGTTGAGGGTAGAGGATTCCTTACTGACCACTATAATCCGGTTACTAAGACAATTTCTCTCAGCCCTGAAGTATATCATGGAAGAAGTGTAGCAGCAGCTGCTGTAGCAGCGCATGAGTGCGGACACGCCGTTCAGCATGCACAGGGATATTTCTTCTTGCAGGTTCGTTCTGCTCTGGTGCCCGTTGTTCAGTTTAGTTCAATGATAGTGCAATGGGTTATCCTCGCAGGACTCCTGCTTCTAAATGTTTTTCCACAATTGTTATTGTTCGGTATAATTCTTTTTGCTACCACAACACTATTTGCCTTTGTTACACTTCCTGTGGAATTTGATGCTTCACGACGCGCTCTTGCTTGGGTTAAACAGCGAAACGTGGTGTCAGAGGTTGAATATCCAATGGTTTATGATGCATTGAAGTGGGCAGCTATGACCTATGTGGTCGCCGCACTATCTTCCTTAGCCTCCTTGCTATATTATCTAAGCATTTTCTTGAGTGCAACCAGAGATGATTGATTGATATACTGGTATTTTTCTACATTCAGGATTACGTAATTTAGTCAAAACAAAAGAGAGTGCTTAAGTATATTTTCATCACAGGAGGTGTTACTTCGTCATTGGGGAAAGGCATTCTCGCTGCTTCACTTGGCAAACTCCTTCAGGCTCGTGGATATAGAGTTACTATACAGAAACTTGATCCATACTTGAACGTTGACCCGGGAACACTAAATCCTTATGAACACGGTGAATGTTATGTCACTGACGATGGTGCAGAAACAGACTTAGACCTTGGACACTATGAGAGGTTTCTTAATCAACCAACTTCTCGTCTTAATAACGTTACAGCAGGGCAGGTATTTCTTTCTGTTATTAACAAAGAGCGAGAAGGAGCCTATCTGGGCAAGACAGTGCAAATGATTCCTCATATCACTGATGAGATAAAACGTAGGATAAAAGAACTTGGAGAATCGGGAGACTTTGATATTGTCATAGTGGAAATAGGAGGTACAGTAGGTGATATTGAAGCACAACCATTTATTGAAGCCATTAGACAACTCAGGTGGGAACTGGGTCAGGATAATACTGCTTTTGTGCATCTTACTTTACTGCCCTATCTGAGAAGTGCCGGAGAACTGAAAACCAAGCCTACTCAACATTCTGTTAGAACACTTCAATCAAGCGGTATTCAACCCGATGTCATAGCGTGCAGAACTGAAATACCACTTCAGAAAAATATCCGTGAGAAGATAGCCCTGTTTTGCAACGTGGAACCACAGGCTGTCATTGAAGCCATTGATGTTGATAGCATATATGACGTTCCAGTGCAAATGTTAAAGGAACAGTTAGATGTGGTGGTTCTGAAAAAATTAAATCTTCCACTAAGGCATGACCCTCCTGAAATGTCCGACTGGTTTGATTTCCTTAAAAAGCTGAAAAATCCTTCTCGTGAAATCACAATAGGGCTTGTCGGAAAATATGTAGAACTTAAGGATGCATACATCTCAATCAGAGAAGCATTTATTCATGCCGGTGCTTATCATAATGTTAAAGTTAATCTGCAATACATCCATTCAGAACACATCAATGAGGAGAATGTGGACAGATTGTTGAGGGATTTAGATGGGGTGCTTGTTGCCCCTGGCTTCGGTAAAAGGGGAATTGAAGGGAAAATTACTGCTATTAGGTATGTGCGTGAGAACAACATTCCATTTTTCGGGATATGTCTGGGCATGCAGTGTGCAGTGATTGAATTTGCTCGTAATGTTCTGGGAATGCAAGGGGCTAATTCAACGGAATTTGACTCAAATACCCCCTATCCTGTTATTGACTTGATGGAAGAACAGAAAAAAATAACAAGGAAGGGAGGCACTATGCGTCTTGGTGCCTATCCATGCTATATTCCCGATGAGTCATCTATTGCTTTTAAAGCCTATAAAAAACATCTTATATATGAAAGACACAGACATCGTTATGAAGTAAACAACAAATTTGTTGAGGCTCTCAAATCTAAAGGTTTAATTCCCTCTGGTATCAATCCAGAGACCAATCTGGTTGAAATGGTGGAATTGAAAGGGCATCCATGGTTCGTAGGAGTTCAATTCCATCCAGAATACAAGAGCACTGTTGCTAATCCCCATCCCCTGTTCAAATCATTCGTTGAAGCTGCTATTAAATATAGTATGCAAAAAATAAAGCAAGTAGAGACATCTTGATTTTTTACTTGACTTATTAGGAACATAACCTATTTAGGTAAAATTTCGTATATTTGTAAAACGAAATATAACACAAAAAGGGGGGACAATGAAGACTAAAGTTGCATCTTTGGCGGCGGTTACTCTATCTTTTTGCACTTATGCACAGAAGGTTGGAATAGGAACTACTACTCCCACTCACGATTTCCACGTTGTTGGACAAATCAGGTTTGAGAGCCTTGCACATCCAGGAGGAGCTATTTTAGTTGTTGGGTCCACAGGAGTCCTTGATACAATTGGATTTCCAGGTGATTCTACAAGGATATTGAGGGGTGATGGCACATGGGGTGCTATATCAGGAGGAGACAATTGGGGTTCTCAAACGGCAGTTACGACATCCCCTTTGGTTGGAAATGGAACACCATCCTCCCCAATAACTTTAATAAATGGTTCTTCTGCAGGCGATATTCTGGTTTGGGATGGAACCCAATGGCAAGTTCAACAGCCGGGACCATCAAGCGGAATAGCGTCTTTATGTGCTTCCGCTGGTACTAACTATGTTCAGAAATAGACAGGTTCAGAGTTGTGCGATGCAATAATCTATGACGATGGAACAAACGTGGGAATTGGCACTGTCACTCCAGCTGCTAAACTTCATGTGGCAGGAAACCTGCAAATAGATGGTGATTTCAGACCAGGTGGTAATCCAGGAACACCCGGATATATACTGGTTTCACAGGGAGCAGGGACGGTGCCTCAGTGGCAGGACCCTTTTGCTGTGATTCCCGTTTATGGAACCAATGTTCAATCTGCACAACTAAACACAATTTTAACACATACGTCACCAGGGGCGTGGCAAGATATCCTTACTATAACATTTACTCCAAAGCATTCAGCAGTTTTTGTGTTTGCATCTTTCTCGGCTCGTCTTACCGATAACTCTGGATTAGCACAAACTGGACAGGCAATCGTAATTGGTCGTATAACTGTCAATGGCACCCAAGTGGCTAGAGCGGCAGCCATAATTACTGATTTTGACTATGATGACGTGAGTGGATGGAGTATGGTAACAAGTGGAGAGGTTGCTTTTGCAGGTGTTCCTGTCTCTGTAACACCGGGAAGTAGTGTCACTATTAAATTACAGTGGGACATATATGTATCGTGGGCTACATCACCATGGCGAGTTGAAATTAATCCCACATCTGCAACTGGAGACCATGCTGTCTTGACAATATTTGACTAATCAAAAGGCAAAAGAGTGTCAATATGATTGTTAAGTTAAGCTTTGGAGGGTTTGCAAGAACTGTGTTAAGGTTGGCATTTGTTACTGTCGGACTTGTAATCGGTAGTTTAGATGTAGTTAAAGCTCAGCAAGTGGGTGTTCAAGAAAACCATACTGAGCATGTAAGAAATAGGTATATAGGAAAATATAGTAATTCTTCAACTTCACCAAAGCCAAGAACACAAGGGAGTAATAAATATTATGCTAAGGTTAGTAGTGATTCAGGAAAAGTTAATACCATGAAAGTAGTTTCTGACACTCCAATTGCCACTCCTTATGTTAGATTTGTTCCTGCTAATGGAGTGCAATTGAAGAATAAGAAGAAAACAACTTCCAAGAGCAAGT
>WFXT01000207.1 GCA_015490475.1 Bacteroidota bacterium | reverse complement strand
TAGAAAAACAGGAATCAGTATGGCGGAAGATTTTATGCATCGTGAGATTGATAGCAAGTGGCAGGATTGGTGGGAAAAAGAAAAGATTTTTCGTGTTACCGAGGACCCTTCAAAGCAAAAGTTCTATGTACTGGATATGTTTCCTTATCCCTCTGGTGCTGGTCTACATGTAGGACATCCGTTGGGATACATAGCCACTGACGTTATTGCCAGATTCAAGAAAATGCAGGGCTTCAACGTGCTTCATCCAATGGGATTTGATGCATTCGGACTTCCTGCTGAACAATATGCTATTCAAACAGGAAAACACCCTGCCGAGACAACAAAAGAAAATATAGCTCGCTACAAAAAGCAGATGAAGAAAATAGGGCTCGTTTATGACTGGGATAGAGAAGTTATTACCTGCGACCCGAAGTATTACAAGTGGACACAGTGGATTTTCTTGAAAATGTATAAGTCGTGGTATAATCTGGACACAGACAAAGCAGAACCAATTGAAAAACTGGTTGAACATTTGGAAAAATACGGCACAAAGGATTTGAATGCTTGGACAAGTGGTTGGGAAGTCCCAGAACTAACACCAGAGGAATGGCGAAATATGAATCTTGCTGATAAAGAAGAGTTTTTGATGCATTTCAGATTGGCATTCTTGGATGAAGCAGAAGTTAATTGGTGTCCTGCACTGGGTACTGTACTTGCCAATGAAGAGGTTGTATGGGATGAGGAAAAGGGGTTGGTTAGTGAACGCGGTGGCTTTCCTGTTGAGAGAAGACCATTGAAACAGTGGTTTTTGCGTATCACTGCTTATGCAGAAAGGCTTCTAAAAGGATTGGAAACGATAGATTGGAGAGAGTCTATCAAAGAAATGCAAAGACATTGGATTGGTAAGTCAGAAGGAGCACTGATTAAATTTCCTATAGAAAATTTTGAAGAACCATTAAAAGTATTTACTACTCGTCCAGATACTATTTTCGGCGTTACCTTTATGGTATTGGCACCAGAACATCCTCTGGCATTAAAAATAACCCCTGAGGAGAAACGAAAAGAAGTAGAAGAGTTCATAAATAAAATAAAGAATCAACCTGAGATAGAGCGACTCTCAGAAAAAGATATGAAGGGCATTTTCACTGGAGCCTATGCTATTCATCCGTTTACAGGAGAAAAGTTACCCATCTGGCTTGGCGATTATGTTCTGATGCACTATGGCACAGGGGCAATAATGGCTGTGCCGGGACATGATACGCGAGACTGGAAGTTTGCTAAGAAATATGGCTTGCCCATAAAACAGGTGATTGATGCCCCCGGGGTCAATGTAGAAGAAAGTGCCTATGAGGACAAACAAGGCATTCTGATAAACTCGGACTTTTTGAACGGGCTTTCTGTTCCAGAGGCAATAGAGAAAGCAATAGAGGAAATAGAAAAAAGGGGAATAGGCAAGAGACGAATTCAATATAGGATGCGTGATTTCCTGTTTAGCAGACAACGATATTGGGGAGAACCAATTCCTATTGTTTATAAAAACATTGAAGGCAAGTGGATTCCGTTTCCTGTTGATGAAAGTGAACTGCCTATTGAGTTGCCATATATGGAGGACTTTAAACCGACGGGTAGTCCCGAACCGCCACTGGCTAAACTGAAAGATTGGGTTGAGTTGCCTGATGGTAGCAGAAGGGAGACCAATACGATGCCCGGATGGGCTGGGTCAAATTGGTACTACCTGAGGTATATGGACCCACATAATGACCAATTGCCAGTTTCCCCTGAAAAGGAACGCTACTGGGGACCTGTTGACCTGTATGTGGGAGGAGCAGAGCATGCCACTGCTCACTTAATTTATGCCCGATTTGTAAATAAGTTCTTGAAAGATATTGGTATAGTTACGCATGAGGAACCATTCCAGAAACTGTTTAATCAGGGGATGATTCAGGGACAAACTCATTTTATATGGGTTGATTGGGATGAAAAGAAGGCATATAGCAATGGTAAAATTGATTCATTGCCACAAGAAGTTCGCAAAAGGCTTTTAAAAGTAAGATTCCCAATTAAATATGTGGACCAACATGGTAATCTTGACCTTTCCCGGTTGGATGAGATGAAGAAAGAATTTGTCCAATTCAAAGAATTGGACTTTGTACCCGACGATGATGGCGTTTTCAGATTTGCAGAAAAAGCAATAGAGAAGATGTCTAAGTCTTATCTGAATGTGTTAAATCCAGACGATGTTATTGACCAGTATGGGGCTGATGCATTCAGGGTTTATGAAATGTTTCTTGGACCACTGGATGAACACAAACCATGGGACACAAGGGGAATTATGGGAGCATATCGGTTTGTAAGAAACATCTGGAACTGGTATGTAGATAAGGAAAGAAAACCTATCAT
>WFXT01000206.1 GCA_015490475.1 Bacteroidota bacterium | reverse complement strand
TCACTAAACTATCCAAACATCCATTACTATTCACTACCACCAACTTAACATCCCGCCAGCCCACTGGACCATACACAGTCCACGCATCTCGCGTATTCGCACCCGATGGACTACCGCCCTCAATAGTCCACAAATACGTAGCTCCTATCGTATCGCCTCCTCTAAACTCAAATACCGCCGTATCTCCCTGACATACACGCAACGGCGCAGTGAATTCTACATCAGGCTTCGCCTGTACATTAATTGTCATTGTGGCTGTGTTAGAACAATAATCACTGCTTATGGTGAATACGACATCTTTAGCACCAGAGCTTGTCCAATATATACCTGCTGGATTTTCATCATTGCTGGTCTGAGGAATTGCATCAACATCAAAGTCCCAAGAGAAAGACCAGCCTGCGCCAGTAGAACCAGTATTAGTAAAATCAACGGGTTCCCCTTCACATGGCTGTGAATTGGAGACAGTAAATGAAACAGCAGGGGTTTCATGCACTGTAATAGCCTTGGTTACTGTTGCCTGACATGCAGCATCTGACACAGTCAAAGTAACTGTTTTGCTTCCTGCTGTTGCATACACAACACCTGTCGGGTCACTTAACGTGGACGTTGCAGGCGTTGCACCATCACCAAATGACCACATGTAGTTCAGAACTCCAAGGGTATCTCCAATATAATTGAAATCAGTGGAAACCCCAGTACACACATAAGGATCTGCTGTAGTTCCAAAATCTGCTGTGATTGGACAGAAACAACCATTAGTATTAGGTCCTGCAAATGGTCTTGGATTTAAAGGTATTACAGGAGTATTTGAATTCTGTCGTGTTAAATTATAGTTTATCAATGACCAGGGAGGTGTTAATAATGAGAAAGACCGAGACTGCGTGCCACAACGCAATGAATTAACATCATCAAAATAAGCTATGAAAGGATCATCAGCGGCAGAAACAAAGTTAGTAGTAGCGCTTATACCAAATCTATTGGTTGCTCCATCATAGAACAAGAAACCATCTACTTCATCGGATTGTGGATCACCGAGAGCATATAAAGTGGTAGCAGTAAAATTAATGTCTATTTCTCCCAGGAGGATATTAGCATCCCCAAATGCTTGCTCTAAACCACCAAAGAAGAGTGTGTTAGTCGCAGAGTTATAATAAATTCCATTAGCATATCCACCCCCTGGAGCCAAAAGAAATTGCCCATTAAGAAATCCAAGACCTGCATCAAACTTAGCAAAGGCAGGGTATATGATTCCTTTATTATCCTGCCAAAAACCTGCAACGTATAGGTTACCCGCTCCATCATACGTTACATCTAGTGGGTATTCATTATCCTGATTAGATTGCAGATAAATTGGTCCATTCACAATATTTCCATTAGGATCAACAGTCATAATAAGCCAGTCATCGTTTCCTCCAGCATCAGTAAAACCTATAATAGCAATATCTCCATTAGGTAGCTCAACAAGACTTGTTCCCTCGTCAAAGTTGCCATTTCCTCCGTCATTATAGTAATACCGTGCCACTAAATTTCCAGCGTTGTCAAAGACCACCAGGCAAATCTCTTCTGCTCCTCCTGGAATATTTTCCTTGCCAACAAAATAAAAATTGCCATTTGAATGTTGAATAACATCATTGAAATAAGCTCCTATCCCTGCATATTGATTAGCAAAACCTATACTGCCATCGGGCCTAATGTACAAAGCTAATCCATCAAGAACTCCCCTAATATCCCCTGCAATAACAACTCCTCCTCCTTGGACTGGTGCTGCTCCATAAGCACGATCATTTTCACCCAACCCCATTTCATACACATAACTCCAAAGAATATTACCCTGGAAATCATACTTAATTACAAGTATATCCTGTGTTCCATATACATCAGTGTAACCAACCCAATATACCCCATCTCCCGGGACAGGGACTACTTCCGCCGCCACCTCATTACCAGCGAAAGGTGTATAATGAACAAACGATTGAGCACTTACAGTTGCTAACAAACAACCGGCTGCCACCAGAAGGCTCCTCATACTTACTTTTTTTTATCCAAGACGTAAAATTACAGCAAAAGGTTTAAAAGTAAAAATCATTACTGCCTGCTTTGCACAACATCCTCAACGCCAGAGATTTTAAAATTTATCCTTATCTTAAAATTATTTGGAATGGTGTTGGTAACAACAGTTACCACCCTACCCGTAGCGTCAAACGGAACCTCTTTTGTATTCAAGATAATGAGCAATGTATCGCTTTCTTCTGTCTTCAATGGTTGTTGTGGGATTTCAGAAACCACACATCCACAATCGCTAAACGCCCGCTTAATAATCAGCTCCTCTTTTCCGATATTCTTAACAACTATTGGTATTACGTAAGCGGTATCAGGCTTTACTTCCCCGAGCTCAACAAGGGTATCAGATAACCATAATTTTGGTTGGGGTGCAGAAGAGTCAAAATGCTCGCCCTTTAACGGAAAATGAATTACATCTGCCTTATTATTTTCATTGTTACAAGATCCCAAGAAAAGTGCTGTGATAAGACTTAGAGATGCAATATAGCATACCCCATTCCTCATACTCTAAATTGTTTATCAAAAGAACATTGGATAGGAAGTGGGGTCTGCCTCATGCATTATTCGGTATGCTGCTTCAAAAACCTCCTCTGCATTTGGTTTGCAGAAATAGTCTCCATCGGAACCATATGCAGAACGATGTTCTTTAGCAGTCACTGTTGCTGGCGGTGAATCAAGCCACCAATAACCACCTCGCTCTTCAATGACTTTCTGCAACATATAAGCAGTAGCACCGCCCGGAACATCCTCATCGGCAAACAAAATTCTGTTTGTTTTTTTGAGTGAATTAAGTATCACATCATTAAGGTCAAAAGGTATAAGAGTCTGGACATCTATAACCTCTGCTGAAATGCCCACTTCTTCAAGCATCCTGGCAGCTTCCATAACAATCCTAACCATTGAGCCATAAGTAACAATAGTCAAGTCTTCGCCTTCCTTCAATATTTCTGGAACTCCTAATGGAACAGTGTATTCTCCAATATTTTCAGGAAGTTTTTCCCTGATACGATACCCGTTTAGACATTCTATAATAAGGGCAGGTTCATCGGATTGCAAAATAGTGTTATACATACCTGCAGCCCTGGTCATATCTCGTGGCACCAACAAATACATTCCTCTTAATGAACCCAGCAACATTTGAATGGGCGAGCCAGTATGCCATATTCCCTCCAGTCTGTGTCCTCGTGTTCTAATAATGACAGGTGCCTTCTGACGACCCTTTGTCCTCCACCGTAACGTGGCTATGTCGTCAGTCATCGGTTCAAGTCCAAAGATTAGATAGTCCAGATATTGAATTTCGGCAATTGGTCTGAATCCACGCATTGCAAGACCGATAGCCTGCCCAACTATTGTAGCCTCCCGGATACCGGTGTCAAAAATCCTGTGTTCTCCATATTTGGCTTGCAATCCAGCAAACCCCTGGTTCACATCACCAAGGCGACCGACGTCCTCGCCAAAGGCAACCAATTCAGGATATTTGCTAAATGCAATATCAAAAAACCTGTTTAAAACCTGAAAACCATATACTTCTGGTGAATTTTCCGAATATGTTGGCTTCACTTCTGGAACTTTCAATGCTGAACCTTCCCCCTCATTATACAGATGAGTACTATAAAAGTCATATGCAAGTTCTTCATACTGGTCTTTCCATTTTCTTAGTTTTTCAATGGCTTCCCCTGACTCAAATCTGGTAATGCGAAGAACTTTTTTCACTGCGGCCATCACATCTTTACGCAATGGATTAATTTCTCTCTGCAGTTGTTTTATTGTATCATAAATCTCCTGAGCATATTTGGAATTTTGTGCAATTTCTTTCATTATAGAAATCGCTTCGTTCATTTCTTTATATATCGGGTCTTTGAACATTTTCCATGCTCTGCGTTGTCCTTCTTTTACACGTTCCAAGGCTTCTTTCTCTATCTGATCTAATTCTTCTTCTGTTGCAATACCTTCCTGCAATATCCACTCTCTCATCTTCCTCAAGCAGTCAAACTCCTTCTCAAACTCAAGTCTCTCCTTGGGTTTATATCTTTCATGAGAGCCGCTCGTAGAATGTCCTTGTGGTTGCGTCAACCCATAAACATGAAATACACACGGACGGTGAGTCTTCCTGCATTTTTCAATTCCCTCTACAAAAGTCTTTATAAGTGCAGGATAATCCCAACCCGCCACTTGGTAAATATCTATTCCTTCTCCTTTTTCGTTAACTCCAAAGCCAGATAACAATTCTGCAAAATCTTCCTTAGTGACTTGATATTTCTTGGGCACAGAGATTCCATAACCATCGTCCCAGATAAATATAGCCAGCGGGACCT
Organism: Bacteroidota bacterium; assembly: GCA_015490475.1. GTDB lineage: Bacteria > Bacteroidota > Bacteroidia > JAADEI01 > JAADEI01 > JAADEI01. The sequence continues at coordinate 4,175 of WFXT01000206.1, read as the reverse complement.
GCATTACTCCAGCGGCATTAAGTGTTTCCCAGAACAGTCCCTCTGCACAACTTGCGTCTCCAATAGTAGCAAAACAAACTTCATTGCCATTGTTGGAAAAAGGCGTGTTTTTTAAGTCCGGATTGATCCTATATAGTTTAGAAGCAAGGGCAAGTCCTAATGCTCGTGGCATCTGACTACTGGTCGGCGATGTATCCGAAGCAGAATTATATAGACTTTTAACTTCACGCCAATTCCCTTTCTCGTCTAAGAAGTGCGTAGCAAAGTGATTATTCATTTGCCTGCCAAACGAATGTGGGTCATTAATAGGGTCGGCATATAACTGGGCGAAAAACTCTTCAACCGTAAGTTCACCAATAGCCATCATAAAAGTCTGATCACGATAATATCCTGAACGATAATCTCCTGGCTTAAAGGCTTTTGCCATAGCAATCTGTGCCACTTCCTTACCATCTCCAAATATTCCAAACTTAGCCTTACCAGTTAAAACCTCTTTTCTTCCTATGACACTACAATGACGACTTATCCAGCCAAGGCGATAGTCATCAAGAACCATTTGGCGGAACTCTGAAAAACTCAGTTTTTTACTCCCGAGAGAAACAACATCGCTGGACATAAGGCAACCCTTTTAAGCAAATTTACAACGTTAGCAACAAACACCCTCTAATTTAAATAAGTATGTCTTGAACCTGATTAGTTTCTTAACGGAAACCTAAAAATAAATAGAACACAATTTTTTTAGATATTCAAATCCCGCAGAATTACCTGCAATTATCTCTCTTCCAAACAAATAATTATCACCACCCTTGAAATCTCCAACGTGACCGCCTGCTTCCCTAACAAGCAGGCTTCCCGCCGCCACGTCCCACGGCTTCAAACCATATTCAAAAAAACCGTCAAACTTGCCTGTTGCAGTATATGCAAGGTCTATGGCAGCAGAACCCATTCTGCGTAAACCCTGAACATCCTTCATTAAATGCTTAAACATGTTTAAATATTCCTCTGCTCGGGACAGGTCACTAAAAGGAAATCCGGTGGCAATCAGAAAATTATCAACATTATTTTCCTGAGAAACATATATACGCTTACCGTTCATATATGCCCCCTTCCCTTGCTCAGCATAAAACATAAAATCATGGTAAATATCATATACTATACCAAGTTTCACCTCACCAGAAGTATGCATTAAAGCCACCGATATAGCAAACACAGGAATCCGATGCACATAATTTGTTGTCCCATCAAGGGGGTCCACTACCCACCACCACTCGTGCTTTGACAACTCTGCATCTGGATTAAATTCTTCTGTCAGGAATCCTGTATCAACAGAAGGGGAAAACTTACTGAGCAATTCAATCAGTCTCCGTTCGCTCTCCTTATCTACCCTTGTTACAAGGTCGTGTTTTCCCTTTTGATCAATGTCGCTACGTGCAAGATTCTCCGATTCAGAAAGGACATACCTTCCAACCTCTCGCACCCTTTCCAGAAGGTTAGCATTCATATACAAGTATTTTACTACATATCAAAGCAAAACGTATAAGCGACAGCAAAAAGCATTAATGATGGGCGTCTTCTGGGGTGGTTTCCACTTTCTCCTCAGTCTTTCCTTTTAGGCGTGCTTCAAGTATCTTTTCCAATTGCTCAGCATTGATGTTTTTGGCAATAATCTTCTTGTTCTTATCAAGCAAGAGAATCTTAGGCGTTCCTTTGATGTAATAGTAGTATCTAAATGGATGTTTCATCTCAACGTCTTCCACATTTATCCATGGCAGTTTATTTTCTCTAATATACTTGAGCCACTTGTCTCGCTCCACATTCACATATACTGCATATATTTCAAGGGTATCTCTACTGTATTTCTCATAAATCTTTTTCAATTTTGGAATTTCTCGTCTGCAGTGCCCACAGTCAGGGTCCCAGAATAAAATCACCGTATATAAAGACTTAACACCGTGCAGAGATATATAACGACCTGCAGAATCCTTTAAGACTATCTCAGGGGCAACTTTACCAATCATTGTGTATTTAATCATCTGGGCATCAAAGAGAATCTTGGACAGTGTTACTGAATCAACCCATGGCGTCTTGCCTGTAGCATAGAAACTATCCACTATACACACATATACATTCTCCATTCCCATTATACGGGACCGTGCATATTTGTTGAGCAACGTGGCAACCCAATATTTAAAAGTAGTCGGATTTTTCTCACTTTCCTTAATAATTCTTATTGCAGCATTACATTGAGAATCGGGAACAATAGGCACGATTCGGTCAAGATATGTCATCACCTTGTTATGTAAAACGGGCGTTCTTAAATATGATGGGTCGCTAAGGCTAATTCCGTCAAAATAGTGATAGTAAGCATATTTCCATACTTCTTCTGGGTCTTCAATAGTGTCAGGAATATTGGGTAAATAGATAAGTTTGATCAATTTAGCAAAGAAGGTTTGTGGATTTTTCTTTGCAAGGTCCTTACCAAAATTAATTAGTATAGTGTCTGCTCCTGCTACACTGTCTTTGTAAAGTTGTGCTGCCTTTTTATTATATTGGTAAAACAGTTGATTATCCAGAGAACCCTTCACCTGCATAGATGGAATTGGCTCATCGGGGTCAAATGTGAGACTAAACTTCTGGTCATCGGAAGGAACAAGAAATTCAATAAAGACTGTATCATCAGGGTAATATGCGATGTAAACTCCGGCTGCAAGCGATGAATCGCCTTTTACAACGCATGTGTTTTTCTTGACTTCAAAAGTGTCAAACACCAATTGCTTGTCACCAAAGTAATAGGCTATAATGCACTTCTCACTCTTAAGTGGTTTTGTTGTTTTAATGACAATATTATATTGTGCTTGTGCCAGAGAGCTAATTGCCATTCCTACGAGCAAGAAAGTTGCCCATCTTATTTTTTGTCTCCAATCCACTTTTCTCATTTTGTGCAAATTTATAATGCTAAGTAATGTAAGTTTGTGATGGAATAAACGCAATAAGTGTGCCAAATGTTGCAGAACTGTTAAAATGGCTGGATGAACATTTCCCTTTTTCTTATGCCGAATCCTTTGACAACGTTGGTTTGCTCGTGGGGGATTATAATGCTCCTTTTGACTCAATAGCATTAACCTTTGACATAACTCCTGAAGTGGTTCAGAAGGCAGTGGTCCTAAATACAAAAGTTCTCATTAGTCATCATCCTATCATATTCCAAGAATTGAAAAACATAACTCCTTACGAACGGAACCAGAAAGCAATAATGACTGCTATCAAGCACGGCATTAACCTTATTGCATTGCATACCAATTTGGATAGGGCACGACAGGGCGTCAATGACATTCTTGCACAACGCCTCGGATTAATAAATGTTGAGCCATTAGAAGAATCTGATGGTATTCCGGGATTTATCCGCATTGGCGAATTGCCTCAACCTATGACTGTAAACGACTTTCTACAATGGGTCTGTGTCAGATTAAACACTAATGCTCTAAGACACAATATTCCTATAAAAGAAAAGATAAAGAAAGTGGCTGTGTGTGGCGGTTCTGGGTCTCAATTCTGGCGACAAGTAAGGCTTGCCGATGTTGACGCATTTGTTACTGCCGATGTCAAATATCACACTTTCTGGGATGCTCAGGGCTCTCTTTTTATCATTGATGCAGGACACTACGAGACAGAAGTTCCAGTGCTTCAGAACCTCAGAACCATGCTTTCGGAAACTTTTAATGTTCCTATTCACTTAATTGTTTCAGAGAACCCAGTTAAATATTTTGTGTATGACAATGCAAGCAACGAGTAAGGAAGCACTAAGCGGGCAAGCCACTGTGGAACAGAAACTCAGGTTAATCTACAAGGTTCAGGTAATTGACTCCCGATTGGCAGAACTTGAAAACCTCAAAGGCGAATTGCCCCTTGAAGTCAGAGACTTAAAAGACGAGATAGCAGGTTTACATAAAAGATTGGAAAAACTCCTTGAAGAGAGGAAAAAACTTGAGAAAGAATTATCCAGTGAGCAGAATAAAAAGGAAGAATATAAAATAAGGTTGCAAAGATTGGAAGAAAAACTGAAGGAAGCAGCATCATCAAAGGAATATAACCTTATTGAAAAAGAGATTGAGAATCAGAAACTTGAAATTGACATTGCGGAAAAGCACATCGCCCAATTAACACAAGAAATAAAT
>WFXT01000205.1 GCA_015490475.1 Bacteroidota bacterium | reverse complement strand
ATTTTCTGATTCTCACAACAAGCGAACCGCATGGGCAATGTTTATTATAATCTATATCGGTGGAATGCTGGCTGCTGCTTACAGTGTATGGTATTATTTGCAACGGAAACTCCCCGAGCCAGCATCCGTACAAGGTGTATGGATTCAAACTATCAACGATTTGAATGTAATTGCTACTGGCATTGTTTTTCTTATAACTACAACAATGCTTTTCGTTTACATCGTGAAATATTATGGACGCAAAGACAGAAGGGCAGAATATATTCCTGGTAAGATAAAAGTGGAAATGGCTATTGTGGCAGGTGTTGCAATCGGCTTAATGATTCTTATTTTACCGTCTGGTTTTTACTGGTTTAAGATAATGTCGCCTGCTCCTAAGGATGCTGTCAAAGTGGAGGTAACAGGTTATCAATTCGCGTGGATTTTCAGATATCCAGGTCCTGACGGTAAATTTGGAAAACGAGATTGGCGGTTGATAAGTCCCGATAATCCGTTGGGTATTGACCCCAATGACCCAGCAGGACATGATGATATAGTAACAACAGAGTTCAAAGTTCCAGTAGGAAAGCCAATAGCTTTGCACATTCGTTCACGGGATGTGATCCATAGTTTCTTTATGCCATTTTTCAGGATGAAGATGGATGCTGTTCCTGGAGTTCCAACATTTATGTGGTTTACACCTAAATACACAACTCAGCAAATGAGAGAAAAGACTGGCAATGAAAATTTTGTATATGAAGTTGCATGTGCTGAATTGTGTGGTTCTGGTCACTCAAGCATGCGGACAACATTGGATGTTGTGGAACCACAAGAGTTTGAACAATGGTTAAGTAAACAAACAGCATGGTACGAAACCTATAACAAAAAGAAGTCTCAAATTGCATCTTCGCAAGGTCAACAATAATAATTTGAATGATCTTGTAAAAGGATTAATTTAAAATAGTTGAGCCATGAGTGAAGTTCTTAAGCAAGGTGCTACCCTTCAAGAATCTCACGTGGAGGGAGAACATAACGGGCATCACAATGGACATTCTTTCTGGAAAAAGTGGCATAAGGCAGAGTCCTTTATAAGCAAGTATATTTTCAGTATGGACCACAAGGTTATTGCTAAACAGTTTCTGTTAACGGGTATGTTCTGGGGAGTTGTCGGGGGCTTGCTAAGTCTTATATTCAGATTACAGTTAGCATTTCCTGACACGCCACTTCCTTTTCTTGAAACCTTGCTTGGCAAATGGGCAGAAGGTGGAGTTTTAGACCCCAATTTTTATAACTCATTGATTACCATTCACGGGACAGTTCTTGTTTTCTTTGTTTTAACTGGTGGCTTGAGTGGGACATTTGCTAATTTGCTTGTTCCTTTGCAGGTGGGAGCCCGTGATATGGCATCCCCGTTCCTTAATATGCTTTCTTACTGGACGTTCTTCCTTGCCAGTGTTGTTATGTTTGTCTCACTCTTTTTGCCATGGGGACCTGCCGCTTCAGGATGGACAGCATATCCGCCTTTATCTGCCTTGAAAGATTTACCTAACATGGGCATTGGCATGGACCTGTGGCTTGTTAGTATTGTTTTGTTTATCATTTCTGCCCTTTTTGGTGGACTTAATTATGTTACAACAATCTTGAATATGAGGACCAAAGGCATGACTATGGCGCGATTGCCTCTTCCCGTATGGGGAATGTTCATAGCGTCTGTCCTTGGCTTGCTATCTTTCCCTGTGCTTCTTGCTGCCGGTGTCTTACTATTGGCTGATAGGCATCTTGGTACAAGTTTCTATTTATCAGAAATATTCTTCAACGGTCAGGCACTTCCTAACTATGGCGGTAGTCCCATATTATATCAGCATCTTTTCTGGTTCCTTGGACATCCAGAAGTGTATATAATCATCATCCCTGCTATGGGTTTGGTCTCTGAAGTCATTTCTGTTAATAGCCGAAAACCAATCTTTGGTTATACGGCAATGGTCATATCTATGGCATCAATAATGTTTCTTTCTTTCCTTGTGTGGGCACACCACATGTTTGTTTCGGGAATGAATCCATTTCTGGGTTCTGTATTCATGTATATGACCCTTGCCATTGCTATTCCATCTGCAGTTAAGGTGTTTAACTGGATTTTTACAATATGGAAGGGTAATTTGCGCTTGACTCCTGCTATGGTCTTTGCCCTTGGCTTCGTAGCAACATTCATTATCGGTGGCTTAGGTGGAATCTTTCTTGGTAATGCAGTTAATGATATTCATTTGCATGATACATACTTTGTTGTTGGACACTTCCACGTAGTTATGGGTGTTTCAGCACTGCTAGCAATGTTTGCTGCAATTTATCATTGGTTCCCCAAAATGTTTGGTAGAATGATGAATAATACGCTTGGATATGTTCATTTCCTGTTCACTATAATTCCTGCGTTGCTTGTGTTTGTCCCAATGCATCACATGGGTATGGCAGGTGTGCCACGCCGATATTATTCCTTCCAATCATTTGATTATTTAGCCCAGTGGCAAGATTTGAATGTGTTTATTACTATCGCTGCCATCATTGGCTTCTCTGGACAATTGATATTCTTCTTTAACTTCTTCTATAGCATATTTAGAGGTAAAAAGCCAGTTTCCAATAATCCATGGAAAGCAACAACTCTGGAGTGGACCACTGAGGAAATGGCACCAGGACATGGAAACTGGAAAGGTCCAGTGCCAACAGTGTATCGTTGGGCTTATGAATATTCGCCACCATATTTGAAAGATACAGATTATGTGCCTCAACATATTCCCCCTGAAGAAGTAAAAAAAGAACCTGTGAAAATTAGTTAGCCAGTATCGTAACTTTTAATGATGCTTATGCTGACTCTGTTGTTATGAACAAGGTTTCGGCTGTTGAAAGTGTTAAATCTAAGGAGGTTAGTGTAACAATTATCCTGCTTAGGTATGTTAAGGCATTTTTGGAATTAGGTAAATTCAGGCTCTCATTATCAGTCGCTTTCTCCGCTATAGCAGCATATTTTCTATCTATTGACGTTATCTCTTGGTATGAAGTGACCCTGTTGGGAATAGGTGGTTTATTACTTGCTATGTCTGCTAATTCATTTAATCAATATCTGGAACGGGATATTGATGCTATAATGGAAAGGACCATCTATCGTCCACTTGTTACAGGAATCTTATCAGTTCCGATGGCTCTGGGATTTACTATTATAACCCTTGGTTTATCATTATGGTTGCTGGGCTTACTATGTTGGTGTGCCGTGGTGCTGGGAGCATTGGCATGGCTAACCTACATTGTTGGATACACATATCTGAAAAGGAAAACGCCACGGGCAGTGGAGTTGGGTTCTATCTCGGGAGCCTTGCCTGCTGCCATAGGAGTCCTTGTTGCCAACCCAAACAATTGGCTACTGGCATCCCTGCTATTCCTTGTTCAGTTTATATGGCAATATCCCCACACATGGATAATTCTAAAACTCTATGAAAAACAATACCAACTCATTGGAACGAAGATTAAGGCACCCAAAAGATTTGTTTTTGCTCTGTTTGTGTCGTCAATTTTACCACCGTTAATTATGATACCTGTTGGAGTGTTAATCGGGATTCATCTACTTGCCGTAGCGGGCGTTTCGGCTTTATTGTCATTCTGGATAGTGAAGAAATTGGTTCAATATCGCAAAAGTCACACAGAGAAGATGTTGCGCAAAGTGCTTGTTGTTAATTTGCTCATGCTTCCTTTGAATTATGCAATCTTTATTCTGCTAAAATTCCTTGGCATATGAGTACTAATGGGATTCAACAACCAGTTGTTCCCCCTTCCAGAAAATATCAGACTTATAAACTGATGCTCATTCTTGGCATTGTCTCAATTATAATGTTTTTTGCTGGCTTAACAAGTGCTTATATAGTGCAACGGGGAACCAAGCAATGGCTTTCTTATGATTTGCCCTTAATTTTTTGGATAAACACTATCATTATTTTGCTTAGTAGTCTCACTTTGCACTTTGGCTATAGGGCTTTTAAAATTGGACATTATTCCCTTGCGGGTGGCTTGGTGTGGCTCACCTTCGCATTGGGAACGCTATTTCTAGCAGGGCAGTGGATAGGATGGCTTCAATTGACTTCTCAAGGAATCATCCTTCAAGGTACAGTTTCAGAAAGTTTCTTTTATATTATTTCTGGTGCTCATGCGGTGCACGTGTTGGGAGGGCTTGGTGCCCTCCTGTGGCTCGCTCTGGCAATAAGAAAACGAAAGGTTACACTCAGAGAACCACTACCTTATCAACTTGTGGCAATATACTGGCATTTTGTTGACATCCTATGGCTCTACCTGTTCGTATTCTTTATCATAACTCTATAATAGGTTTCGCTGTTTCTCGCAAAATGCCTTCAAAAAATTGTTTTGAGTTTGATGCTATTTGCATTGCTTCTTCAGGATTTTCCTGTATCCACTTAAATGCTTGAAGCCACGATTGTGGCGTGTCATCAACAGGTATATAATGAACCCATTTCTTCAATGGAAGTCCTTTAATACCTGCAAATGTTGAAACTACGATCATCTCGTGCATAATCGCTTCAATAATCTTAATCCTTATTCCTGATGACACCCATACAGGAACAAAGAATACAGAAAGCCTTTTAAATAAAGTAGACGGGTCATTAACCCATCCAACAATTTTAAGGTTTCCAGAAGAATATCTGGATACCAGTTCTGTCCCTTTGCCACCTATCATAAATTTCCAATCTTTTAGTGATTCGCTTATCTTGGGAAAAATGCGTTTCAACCATACCATTAAACCGTGTTTGTTGGGCAACCATTGATAAGATGTCAGCAAAAGGGCACTTCTGTCAAATTCTTTGGTGTGGTTAAGTGAACTGAAATTTCTTTCCAAAATTGGTGGCAACCACTCAGTGTTTGGATTCACTTGCCTGATAACCATAGTATCATGGTATCCGATAGTCCAGACTTTATGAACATTTTGCCATATTGCCATTTCCAGTTTCCTGTACTTCGTTGCTTCATTCAATGCATAAAATGATAAAGGCACTTGAGAAGCAAAAGCAACATCTAAACCAATGAATTGTTGCCATAATAAATGCTCTATATTGTGTGGGCGATATATCAATAGAGATTTATACTTGTTTAAGGCTAAAGCCAGAAAACCACTATATATACCATTGAGGATAACCACATCATACTGATTTTTGCAAAAAATACGTGCAACTTCTCTGATAACAGAAAGAGAAACAAATCTACTGATATGTTCTGGATATGAATGTAATAGGCGTAATGGATTAAACAACGGTTTGTCAAAGACCCAATAATTATGGATCAAATCCTGTTTTTCAAGCCATTGGGCGGTGGCAAGGAAATCTTCTGACCACAGAACAATTACGTCCCAAATAATGTGAGGATTATGCTTTGTTATATTAAGAATGTCATGTCTTATTGCTGTTCTGCCTCCATCTCCTGCTGGATAGGGAGGGTTACTACACACTATCAGACCTTTGTGATACACTATGGCACACTTTTTGCTCGTTTAAATCTTTGAAATTATCTTTGTAAATAGCAACGCAAAAATAAGAAGCCATGAGGATGAAGACAATGTTTAGCGCTGCAATGGCGGTGGTAGGAATTGTTACTTTAATGGCATTTCAGCAAGCCCAACAACAACAGCAAACGCAACAAGCCACCAATCCTAATGCTCCAGAGTTCAAGTTTGAGCATGAGGTTTGGGACTTTGGCGAAGTTCCAGAAGGTCCTAAGGTCAAGCATGACTTTTGGTTTACTAATGTGGGTAAGGAACCATTGATAATTCATAACGTGAGGGCAAGTTGTGGTTGCACAGTTCCAACATGGCCCAAAGAACCAATCTTGCCAGGACAAAAGGCAAAAATTACAGTTGAATATAATACTCAAGGTAGACCTGGTCCATTTACAAAGGCTATAACAATCTATTCAAATGCTAAAACGCCAACCAAGGTCATTTATATCAAGGGTGTTGTAGTGCGTCAAGATCAGGCTACATCACCTGATAGACAAGATCCACTCGGCGGTTCACAGGCAAAGTAGCCATTACTTTTGGTAGTTTTACAATGGGATAGGGGAAGTTTTTACTATGAACATCTAATATAGTTAATTGCTTTATGGTGGAATTACTACGGGGGAAGCCTGTCGCCTCTCTTTTAAAAAAGTGGGTTAAAAGAAAAGTGGGCGATTATAGCATTAAGCCCAGACTTGCTATAGTAATGGTAGGTGATAATCCTGCCAGTAAGGTATATGTAAGACACAAGGTAAAGGCGGCAGGAGATGCAGGGATAGAAGCCAAACTCCTTAATCTTGATGATAGTACCAGCGAAGAAGAATTGGTCAGATATATACAACGTGTTGCGACGGAGTT
>WFXT01000204.1 GCA_015490475.1 Bacteroidota bacterium | reverse complement strand
GAGTTGCACAAGTCTGTTCCTGTCCATTTGGCAATATAATTTGTTCCTATGGTGGCACACACAGACGTCCATGGCGCTCCTGTTATTTGCCACGAAGTGCCATCATAAATTAATACGTCCCCTACATTATTGCCTGCCTGAAGGGTGATAGGGGCTCCCGAGGTGCCATCCCCCACAATCGGCGGCTGAGTTACAGCAACCTGGGAGCCCCAGTTGTCCCCCCCGGCGGAAGATACGTTCTGCCATGAAACATTACCATTGCCATCTGTTACTAGCACCTGACCAGCACTACCATCAACTGCAGGAAGGGTATATGCCCCAATAGTTAAAGGACCTGTGAAACGACCTGTCCCCTGAACATCCAAACGATAAGCAGGTGTCAAAGTACCTACACCAACATTACCATTTATATCTATGATAAGTTTAGTTACCCCTTCACTGTCTATTCTTAATAAAGGCTGCGTGTATGAAGGTTGAGAAACCACATGCAATACTGCTGCTGGGTTTGATGTTCCAATTCCCACATTTTGCGATAAAGAAACCACAGCCAACGCTAACGCCGGGACAACAATTTCCAACCGCATTGTTCCATTTTTACGCTAACATAACCGAGTTCTGAATTAATGACAGCATACCTCGGAGCCAGATAATGGATTTCTTTCGGTTTCGCACAGAAAGTGTAAGAACAATATACTGATTTACAGCAACATATGAAGTAAAAATATTTTTGCTTCCCGTGGAAAATTGCTCATAGGATAATAGCCAAACAAACATTCTGTTATAAACTCGCTCTAACCAAAAATAATTAATTTTACATCAAACCCTTTTTCAAAACAAATATTTGTAGCAAATCATGACTAAACAAACCAAGCATGGGCATCTAATAAAGCTGCTCTCTTCATTATCAACATATGAAATCAGGGACATTAGACTATCCCTAAAAAGATCTGGAGAGCGTGAGTTACTACAAGCATTTGACTTGCTAATAGATCACCTAAGGCATGGAAAGCTATCAGAATCAGAAATATCTATTCTTAAAAATCACTTCAAAACATCATCCCCATACTCTATTGCACACAAACTGAAACAATTCATATTAAACAGGCTTGCCTTTGTAATGCTAAAAACTCACAAAACTCATAAATTGTTTTTACAATTATTACACTATCTAATTCTTCACAAAAAAGGATTACGCTATAATGCAAAACAAATTGAAGACTATCTCGTTAATAAAGCAATGTTGATAGGACATTCTGGACTCATGGCAAGCCTGGCTTTATACATTTCTATCCATAGTCCGATATCTTCCAATATTGACAGGATAAAACTATTATGGAAAAATGCCCTTGAAAACCAAATAGCTATTCTTAAGAGTTCCTTTTTGTTTGAACAACTATACGGAAATGTAAAGGGCAAGTTTATTAAGAGAGATATGAGTAATCTCTCAAGCCGTGACAAGAAAATACTCAAAGCCCTATTGAGAATACCTATTCCTAAAGGCTACCTGCCTGCATATACTGTTTTGTTAAAAAAACATGACGTCCTGTTCTATATATTGAGTAGATTCGAAAGATCTCAAAAACTCCTTCCTGCATTAAATAGCCTCTCTTCGGGCTTTTCTTCAATATATCAGCCTGAAGTTAGAGTAGCGGCTCTGATCAGGTTGATTAGACACACCATTCTGTTGGCAGAGCCTGAAGAATTAGATAAACTATTAAAGGAGGCAGAAGCTATCAATAAGAATCCATTTTTAAATCCTTTATGGAAAACTAACTTAATTACCAAGGTCCCATACAAATTCCAAGTCAGAGGTGATATTAATCAGGCAAATGCTACTATCAAGAAATTTTTGAAACACTACAATACAGTAATAGATAGTGCAGTTACAACAAGAGATTTTCTTGGGATTAATAATTACCTTGAACTCATGTTTTTGCGAATAAACAATAATTTGCTCTCTGGCAATAAAAAACCTTTTATTTCAAGGGATCTTAACATTATTATGAGAACTTTCTCAAACCTAAAACCAGGTGAATATGACTCATTCTTTGACATATTATATCTTATCTGTCGCAGTGTACACCATAAAACAGAATACTGGTTTAGGCAACTGAGAAAAAAAGCAACTGATAACCAACCATTAGGCAATTTTGCTAACCTGTTGATAACATGGACAAAAGACAATAATAAATATGCCAAACAGGATGACTATCTTAATGCATTAAAGCAACAGGTCTATGAGGTTCCTGGCATTGGACACATCTTGGCAATTTTGAACATTCCTGGATGGATGCTAAGAGGCACCTTTGATCCGACTGACGCGGAAAGAACAGGCAGAATACTGACAAGGAAGTTTCTTAGGTTATAAATAAACTTTGTTTCACTACAAACTGGTTTGGTGTCTATATTTCATAAACCTTTTGCACAAAT
>WFXT01000203.1 GCA_015490475.1 Bacteroidota bacterium | reverse complement strand
TGATAGGAATTATCTCTTAACTTTTTGTATTCAAGGGCTTTAGATAGAGCCCGTGCCACTTCGTCAGGAAAAGTGAATGTTGGAATAGGGAATGGCTCTTCAAATAAAATGGATGGAGGTTCTTCTTCTGAAAGGAACATAGCCACGAGAGTTTTGCAGTGTCCACTGCTGTGCATGTTTTCCATCGCTTCTTTCAACTTAAGAGCCACATCTTCGGCTTTTATACTTAGAGGAGGAATAAATATTACGATAATGGCGTCAATGTTAGGGTCTCTGGCAACAGTTTCCACAGTTAGTTTATATTGTTCTGGAGTAGCAGAAGCAATCATATCCACAGGGTTGCCCACCGACGCCTCGGCAGGTAAAAATTCTCTCAGTTGTTCTTGAATTTCGTCTGATAGCGGAGGGACTTCAAGACCATTTTTTTCACATGCATCGGTTACCAATATGCCCGGACCCCCACCATTGGTAATTATCGCAACTCTGTTTCCTTCTGGCAAAGGTTGTTTAGTCAACAGGGTTGGAAGTCCCATAAAAATGGATAGGTCGTGCACTGAAACAATTCCTGACTGTTTGAAATATGCCTCTTGAAGGGCAGGAGATGATTTAAGCAATGAGCCTGTGTGTGAAGAAGTAGCCCTTAGTCCAGCACTGCTTTGTCCCCCTTTTAAGGCAATAATAGGTTTGAGACGAGCCGTTGAATTGGCAGTAAATCTTAACCTGCGAGGTTGGTCAACTGTTTCAAGATATAAAAGTATTGCTTCTGAAGGGTTGTCTTCTTTCCATAAGGACAATATGTCTGGAGTTCCAACATCTGCACGGTTGCCAACGGAAATGAAGTGTCGCAAGCCCAGATTGAAAAAGGAAGCCTTTTCCATTACTGCGGCACCCAGCGAGCCACTCTGCGACAGGAAAGAAACATTACCTGCAACGGGTTCCCTTGCAAGAAAAGTAGCATGAAACCTGACATCTTCATCTGTGTTATCTATGCCCATACAGTTGGGACCAATAAGCCTCATTCCATATTGATGGCATATCTCTACCAGTTCTTCCTGCAGTTTAATGCCTTCACCACCCACTTCCGCAAAGCCTGCCGTTATAACTGCCAGTGCCTTGACCCCTTTTTCACCGCATTGCTTGGCTACTGTGGGAACTATGCGTGCGGGAACAGTAATGAACGCTAAATCTATGTCCACAGGAATGTCTAAAACAGAAGGATATGCCTTGATTCCTTGAACAAATTTTGCTTTAGGATTAACAGGGAAGACGCCACCATGGAATCCGTAGTTAATTATGTTAAAAAACAGACGTCCCGCTATGGTATCTCGCTCTCTTGAAGCACCAATCACTGCTACAGTCTCGGGATAAAAAAAGGTTTTTATTGTTTCCAGAACTTTGCTTGTCTCATCGTCATACATTTTGGCTTCAAACCGATAAATGGCACTGGATATAGGGAACTCCTCGTATCCCACACGAATCGTCTTAAAGCCAAACCTTAGTCCTGCCTTGCATAATAGCCATATTAGATAAGATGGCGTTCCTTCGTCAACGGCGATGGATTTACCCTCTGCCGAAGCCCGTAATACTTCATGTCCCAAGGTGTTTACTATGGAAAACGTGGATTGTTCATCATAAGAGATTACAAAATTCTCATACTTTCCCAATACAAACGCAAAACATTCCCACTTAGACATTATCCTTTTTAGGCTAAAGTTATGAAGTAATCAGGAACTTTCAAGTAATTCAAGTGCCTTTTTGACGTTGTTGTGAATATTTTGAACTTGTGGAGAGTCTTTAATATCAAGGCTTGCCATTATACTATCTGCTTTTGACAAGTATATTTTCGCCAGTTCTGGCATGTTTTGTTGCATATAGGAAAATCCGAGATATGCCATTCCTGCCGAATACAGGAATTGTAAATAACTGCCACCAGAGTGATAACTCTTATTGTTTTCATAAGTTTCTACAACTTCGGAAAGCACTCTTATGGCTTTTTCATAATCTTGTTCAAAATATTTATATACGCCATAGTTGAACTTAAACTGAAGGATGTGTAGGGGATTTAATTTGTCAGCATTGCTGAATACTATTTGATATAAACTATCGGCAAGTTCTTTTTCCCCAATCATAGCGGATGTTTGGGCAAGATTTGCCATTGCAAGCAAATTAAAAGGATGGTCTGCAGGCAGAATCTTCATTCCTATATCTAAAGCCTTTTTTCTCATCTTGAATTTCTCATCGTTATCAATATAGGCATTGGAGATATTATTGTATAATACGGCGACAGGAAAGGATTCTTCGCCAGTGATGGGAATAATTCTATTAAGTGCTTCATTTAAAAATGCGATAGCAGAATCTCTGTATTCTTCTTGAAAAGAAGCCTTGTCCGTGTATAACATTCCAAGCATGTTGTAATACCTTGAAGTGTAGATAGAGGTATCACCGAAAATTTTCTTACTTAAAGCAAGTCCTTTAAATGATTCTGCTATTGCGGTGTCTATCCTTTTTAAAGACTGCAAAGCACCTGTGTAGTTAAAGTGAGCACTCACATAGAAAGGATGTTCTTTCCCTAAGTGCTTTTCATATATTTCCATTGCTTTCTGAGCAGTTTGGAGTGCTTTTCCTAATTCACCTTTATTCTCATATACTTGGGAAAGCATATTTAACACTTCTGCTTCATCAAGAGCGTTTTTGGAAATTTTGTTTTCCAATTCCTGAGTAGCAATGCTTATTATTGAGTCTGCAAGGTGTGTTTTGCCTGCTCTCATATAAGTGTCAGCAAGCCTTAAAAGGAAGGTTACATACTCTTTTGAATTGTCGTAAGCCAGAATAGTTGTGTATGGTTTTAGAAGGGAAGTGTATAGAGATTCTGCTTTGGGGAAGTTAAAAGTGTTAAGATAGAAAAAGGCAAACCCTTCCTGTAGTTTGTAAAATGCGAGTGAATCATTAAAATCGTCCTTCTTGGAAGGAGAGAGCCTGTTCCATAGATGACGGGCGTCAGATAAGACCTGCTGTGCTTCTTGGAATTTACCAAGTTCTGTGAATGCTTCTGCCACTTCAACCAATTGCAAGATAGCCTGAAGAGTGTCTTTAACAGGAATGGTTTTTAGTGCTTTAGCATAATGCTTATAGTGTGTGTATGCTTCGTCAAGATAGCCCAATTGGTGATAGGTGTTAGCCAGTCTATATTCATTAATAAGTCTTTTGTCTGGTTCCAGAGATTGTAATAATTCTTCTACAGATTGTAAATTCCTACGTGCATCATATATTTTTCCTTCTCTGTAAAGTTTTATGGCTTCTTTGAACTTGTTGTCAATGACCCTTTGTTCACGAGAACACCCTTGAAGAAGCATAAATATAGTGCTGATAACCGCAACAACCCCTATTATCGTTCGCATTATAACATTACCTTTTGTTATACTCAATTCTTATACGGTAAAACGAGTGACGATGGTTTCCAAGAGCAAACCGATGATGAACAATATACCGAATTTTCTATTGTGCAGGAAGGCATAAGCAACGAACCACAGGGGCCATGCATCGGATGGGTAGTCTTCAGGTCTTTCCTTAGGTTTGGACTTAGCAAAGATTCTTACAGTTGTTATGAAATCTTTGATAGCGAGAAACACAATAAGCATGATAGGAGTAAAGAAACCTATTATTACAAGATAAACAACAGTCAGATATTGAAGTGAAAACAGTGCGATGGTTATCCATCTTGCCAATCGTTCCCCGACAAGAACAGGAAAAGTATTAACACCTTTTGTTTTGTCCGCTTCTATTTTGTCTATGTGTTTTCCAAACAGCACTGACGTGACCCCAAGGGCATAGGGCAAACTGGCTATTACGACTTCCCACTTCCACTGTCCTGTTATGACATAATAAGTTCCGCCAACCATCAAGGGTCCCCAGACAATAAGAACCGCTAATTCGCCCAAACCGAAATATTTAAGCGGATATGTATAAAACAACAGAAAGAATAGTCCTGCAATAAAGAGCCATAAAATGCCTTCCCCACGCACATAAATCAGGAAAACACCTATCAGTATGCCAATTAGCAGGGTAATGAGGAAATATGCAGTTAGTTGTTTGAGAGACAAGAAGCCGTGTTCTAAGGGATGTGGTCCATATTGGGCTCTGAAATAATTGTTTCTGTCCACACCTTTGAAGTAATCAGTTATATCATTTAGTATATTATTGCTGGCATGTGCCATTATTAAGCCAATTGTTGTCAAAAACCAAAGGAGCCAATCAAATTGCCCGTCTTTCCAAGCAAGAATTCCCCCTATTGCGGAGGAAAGAAAGGTCATAACAAAGACAGCGGAACGGGTTATTACAAGCCATCGGGACACAATATCCAGACTACGCCACTCTTCTCTACTGATTCTTGGAATCACTCTTAGTGCCTGAAACCATAATTTAACATTCATGCTAATGTTTTATTTTAATTGTGAAACCCAGAATTTATCAAGAAATCAATGCTATAGATGTCCCAACTTAATGGCAAAGCGGTTAAGAGAAAGTATATAATTAGTCTCACGAAAAAGTGCTTTGGGTCCCAATAAGGTGTTATGAGGCTTCTGCCCAGTGCTTGAAAAATGAAGTAAGGACCAAGCAAGAATAGTGCAAATGGTCTGGCAAGTCCCAATATTAACAGGATGCCTGTTAGAATCTCAATTATGTATCCTATTGTAAAACCTGCCTTAAGAAGCGATGTTTTTATCCATGCGGGATAAAGCGGTTTATAAAAGGAAGCCAGTCGCTCAGAACCAATTTTGAAATGTCGCAGTCCTTCTGCGAGAAGCCAGATGCCCAGAATAGTCCGCAAAGTCATGTATCCAACGGCATGTAATTCATACATAGTGGTTGCTAAGTTATGTAATGTGCTGGTATGGATTTACTGGGTAGAGTAATGTTTTGCCTGTTCAATTCGTTTAATTTTGTAAAAAACACGTAATTATGAAGATTAAACTTCTGGGACTGAGTATTGTGCTTATGGGCTTGACGTATGCTCAGGACCATATTCCTGCAGAATTGATGGATGATACGCTTGGTCAGGTGGGAAATGAGGTTATCCTTGTGCGGGATTTTGTGTCTATTTATGATAAAAGTTCTTTTAACGACCCGAATAAGTATAAGTATTCTTCATTGCGGGAGTATTGGGACCTGTATGTAAATTTCAGGAGGAAGGTTCAGGAGGCGAAGGCTATGGGCTTGGACACTCTGGCAGGAGTCAAGAATGAATATGAAATGTATGTCAACCAGTTGGCAAATATCTATATTAACAATAAGTTAATTAACGATTCTCTGGTTAAGATTGCTTATGACAGGATGTTGAAAAATGTGCATTTGAGTTATATCTTGCTGTCTGGTAAAGATATGGATTCATTGAGGCAAGTTGCTGAAAGGGTATTGGCAGAGGCACGTTCTGGGAAGCCATGGGCAGAACTTGTCAAAAAATATTCTGCTGATACACTTCGTGAAGATGGAAGTCTTGGCTGGTATAGTGCTTTTCAACTGTTGCCTGCAATAGAAGATGCTGTCTATCATGCTAAGAAAGGTGATGTGCTTGGTCCTTTCGTCGTGGGACAAAAGTTAATTATTGTTCGGGTTGATTCTTTTAGGAAAAATCCCGGACAGGTATTGACTGCACACATATTCATTCCAGACAAGAAACTTGGTGAGGCAGGAGCAAAACAGTTAATTGAAGACATTTATAAACGATTAGAGCGAGGAGAATCCTTTGAGGAATTGGCAAGAAAGTTCTCTTATGATAGGAGTACTTCTCAACGAGGCGGGCAGTATAAGTGGTTTTATCCCGGTGAGACAATGCCGGAATACGAAGCAGTGGCATTTAGTCTGAACAAAGGAGAAGTGTCAAAGGAGCCCGTTAAAACGCCCAAAGGATATTACATTATTAAACTGATTGACAGAAGACCTGTTCCATCATTTGAAGAACTGGAGCCAATGTTAAAGGAGCAAGTTAGAAGAGAGAGAATTCGCTTCAGGACTGATGAGAAGCGTCTTATGGATAATTACAGGCAAAGGATTGGCTTCAAGGCATATCCCAAACGGCTCAGAAAATTGGTCAAAGTCCTTGACGATAGTGTTCTGTATAAGAAGCCCGAAACCTTACCCTGTAATAAGTTCTCTTTACGCAGGAAGTTGTTTGTTCTGGCAGGTAAAAAGTATAGATTATCTGACCTGTGCCAGTTCATTCAGGCGAGGTGGAGACCAATGCGTAATAAAACCCTTGAGGAAGCAGTAAGGACTTATTATCAACAATATCTTGACCAACAGACCAGAGAAGAACTTAAAAAACGACTTCATGAATGGTTCCCTGAATATTCTGCTTTGCTGAAAGAATATTATGATGGCATATTGCTATTTGAAGTGATGGATAGGATGGTCTGGAAGAAAGCATTGCAAGATTCTGTCGGGCTTGAAAAATTCTTTGAATCTAACAGGGCTAAATACGGTTGGACAAGAAAAGCAGAAGCAATTTACTGGTATGGAGATACTACCGTCCTTAACGAAGTCAAGAAATATCTGTCTGATAGTAAATATGCCAATTTGAGTCCTGATAGTATCCGCCAATTGGTTCTTGCTAAGTATAAAGGAAAATCCTTGACCTTCGTTCGTTCTACCTTGTTGCCCGATATGGAAAATCTGCCTTTTGATGTTGAGAAAGTAAAACCCGGTTATATGATAATAGAGAATAAAGAGGGCATCTCGCCCAGATTAATTTATATTGCTAAAGTGGAGCCAGTAGAATTGACAGATGTTAAAGGGAAAGTTCTTTCGCAGTATCAACAATATCTGGAAAATCAATGGGTGAGTAAATTAGCAGAAAAATATCCTGCTAAGTTAAATGAGGAAGTTCTTCGTTCTCTGGCTATTGATAAGTAGTGCCTGCAATTATGGAGATAAGGTTTCTGGGGGCATCTCTGAGGAGGCACAATGCACAGTGATTGCAGAGTTTGAGGACAGGAAGTTGTGTGCTGAGGATGTGCTTCCCGTCCCTGCTAATACAGATTCTGTGGAGTGGTTGCGAACACAGGCACGACAATGGCTCAATAGGACTGCTCTTGTCTATTGGGTCAAAAAGACAAAAAGTATTGATTGGCGACGCATTGAACGTCGTCTGGAAGAATTGGAGGCATCACTGGTCATAGCGTCTTTAATGGACAAGATTAAACCAGAGAGCCCTGACCAGAAAGAGTTGTATGCCATCTATGAATCGCTTGGCAGGGATTGGTTGTTGGACATAGACCTTTTCAAGATTAACGTAGCAAAGGCTAAGTATTCACGGAAGACAAGGGATTCGTTACGGCAGAACATTTGTTTGCCTGATTTCAAGAACTTGTGTGCCAGTGGAGTAATATCCTGTGTGGCTGTAGATACTTTCGTGACGGAACGGGAGATGCGTCGTTTATGGGATGGCGAGATAGTAATGAGAACTGGTTATCCGTTGTTTAGAAGAAACAGAGACACTTTGATGGCATTTTGTATTGTTGAAATAAGACAAAAGGGCGACAGACCGCCATTTTCTTATGTGAAGGACAGACTTGTGAAAGTGGCAATGGTGCACAAAAAACAGGAGAAGTTGAAGAAGTTGTATGAAGAGGCTATGGAATATGCACGCAAACATGCAGAGTTTGAAATTTATGTTCCATGAAGCAACTTGTGATAATGGGAATATTGCTTTGGGTGTCAGGATTCAATTATGCTCAGACAATAGTGGATAAGATTGTTGCCACTGTTAGTGATGAACCAATTCTTTATTCTGATGTGGAATCTTCATATTGGCAACTTGTTTCAACGATGGATAGTGTTCCCACGGACCCGCAGGTTCAATATGAGTTGCGGTGTATGGTGCTATATCAATTGATTCAACAACAGATGCTTGTAAGGGCTGCTGAGGAAGATAGTATTGAAATTTCCCCACAGGAACTGGAGGCTGAGTTGAACCGAAGAATGGAATATTTCATTCAGATGCTTGGCTCAAGGGAAAAACTGGAGGAGTTTTATGGAAAAAGCATTGAGCAAATAAAAGATGAACTGCGTGATGATTTGAGGAAACAGATGCTTGCCCAGCGGAAACAACAGACCCTTATTGGTGAGGTTACAATATCGCCTGCAGAGGTGGAGGCATTCTATCATCAATTAAGCAAAGACACGCTTCCATTAATTGAGGCTCAATATTCAATAGGAATTATTGTTAAGAAGGTTAAGCCGTTGCCATGGCAATGGGACCTTGCCCGTCAAAAGGCAGAAGAACTTATGGATAAAATCAAGAGTGGTCAATCCTTTGAAAGCCTTGCCATGATTTATTCAGATGATAAAGAGAGTGCTTTCAATGGCGGAGACCTTGGCACCTTTACATGGGAGAGTTTGCCAGAATGGTTAAAAACGGCAGTTGTGGATGTTGACTCAGGTTCATTATTGGGTCCAATTCAATCGGAACAGGGCTGGCATATAATTCTTATTGCAGATAAAACGGATTACTCTTTTAGAATAAAGCACATTTTGATTAAGCCCCCCCTTACTTCGGAAAATTCGTTGCAGGCACAACGATTACTTGATAGCATCAGAACTGAAATAATGAAGGGTAGTTTAACTTTTCAGGAGGCGGCACGATTATTTTCAGACGACGAAGAAACTAAACACACTGGCGGAATGCTTCTTAATCCTACTAATGCCAGACCCTATGTACCCGCTTCGTTGCTTCCTGCATATATCTCTGCCATTTTGTCAACCCTTGAACAGGGAGAAATTTCTAAACCCCAACCTGTCAAACTTGATGATGGCTCTCAGGCATATATAATTGTGTGGTTCAGAGACGAGATACCGCCGCATCGCTTGTCCCTGCAGTATGATTATGAACAAATTCAACAGATGGCTCTGGCGGCACGCAAGCAGGAAATAATAGAACAATGGACAAGGAGACGTGCCAGAAAAACCTACATAAATGTTGATGATTATTTTCGTAGTTGTGAATTCTGGTTAGAATGGTTTGCCGATGAGAAAGCAAAGTGATATTAAGGCAATAGAGAAGGCACAGGAAGACTTGAATAAACTGCGTAAGGAAATCCAGAAAGTCATTGTTGGTCAGGAGGAAGTTATTGACCAATTGTTAATGACATTGTTGTGCGATAGTCATGCCCTGCTGGAAGGAGTGCCGGGATTGGCTAAGACACTACTTGTTAGGACAATTGCGAAAGCCGTTGACCTGCAATTCAAACGCATTCAGTTCACGCCTGACCTGATGCCATCAGATATAGTTGGTGCAGAAGTCTTGACTGAACGAAATGAATTTGTCATTAGGAAAGGACCCATATTTGCTAACATTATCCTTGCCGATGAAATTAACAGAGCACCCCCGAAAACCCAATCTGCCCTTCTGGAGGCTATGCAAGAAAGACAGGTCACTATTGGTGGACAAACCTTTTCTCTCAAACGTCCTTTCTTTGTTCTGGCAACGCAGAACCCTATTGAACAAGAGGGAACTTATCCACTGCCAGAAGCCCAACTGGACAGGTTCATGATGTATATTCTTATTGACTATTTGCCTTATGAACAAGAAGTGGAGATGGTTAAACGCACTATTTTATCGGAGCCTGAACAGGTGTCTTCTGTGCTTAGTGAGACTGATATATTAAATGCCCAACAGGCTATTCGGTCAATTCCTGTTACAGACCACGTTGTGGAGTATGCTGTTGGCTTGACGCATAAGACACGTCCACAATCTTCAAATGCCCCTGAAATCGTAAAAAAATATGTTGAGTTTGGTGCTGGACCAAGGGCATCCCAATTTCTAATTCTTGGTGGTATGGCTCATGCATTCCTGAATGGTAAGTTATCCCCTGACGAAGAAGATATTAAGGCTGTTGCAAAACCTGTGCTCAGACATAGAATAGTTAGGAACTACCGTGCTGAGGCAGATGGAATTTCCACGGATGAGATTATTTCTGGTCTTATTGATTAGTTTCGCTAATATAATTGTAGGACAACCATACATTGTTAGTGTTCAGTCAAGCACTGGTATATCTTATTCTGCATTTAGTGATACCCTTTTCTGCGGACCCAAGGATGACACGTTTATTACTGTCTCTTTGCCTTTTGTTATGCAGTTGCCTGCTGAAAGGACAATATCTGAGATAACCATAGTGGATGGAATTATGCTTATGGATAGTATGTGGCGCTGGCATATTAGCCCCGCTGGATTCTTCAATGCTGGCATGGACGTGCTATATGTTGATTCGGCATCATGCCTTTTAACCTTACAAACTGCTGATTCCTTATGTTTTCTATGGGACAAGGTATCTGAGTATAATCCAGATTCTGTTGCTAAGTGGCGACTCTCTTTTGCATCGTGTTTATACCCCGACGGGTCATGGACCGTTTCCTATGACACAATAATAAACATTGATTCTATTCCCCGTGATTTGCACTTACTTGTAGGAAGTGGCTTCTTCTCTCAGAATTATATGGTTCCCCTTGAAGGCATATACGTGTCTCAGGACACGTCTGGATTGGTGGCTTCTACAGTGCCTGTGTTATTCCCATCTTTTCCTTTTTATTCAACTTTCAGATTTGTGCCTTCGTTAACTTGGACATACGTTGAAAACATATCGTCGCTTCAAAAAGAGTGTATTATTATACACAATAATAGTTTGCTTAATAAGTGCAAAGGTGATATTATGATTTACGATACTGATGCTCGGCTCTATCAAGTGGTGAAGCATGCAAAGGAGGTTATTCTACCTGCTGGAATCTGGATTATCAGGATGCCAGATGCAAAAGTTAGAAAGGTAATAGTTTACAGGTAAATCCTGTAATAAAAAATAGGCATGAAACCAAGTTGGTAACTATATCTGAGTGGTGGAGTGCCCCCGGTGTAAACTATGGTAAATACATTTTTCCACCCAAAAACATTGACCAAGTCAAGACCGATCTCATGTCCAAGTTTACTTCTGTCTATTCTGACACGTAGTTTAATGTCAAATCGCTTGTATGGGGGCAATTGGAGTGTGTAAGCCAGTGAGTCAATATATACTATTTCCCCTTTGGCGAGGGATTGAGCAGTATCAATGGGACTATAACGCTTGTTGCCAAGAATAGTAAAGCGTAATCCAATCATGGGAGTGTATGTGGTCTTACCTTTTTGGAAGGTTTTTTCCCATGCCACAACCTGTTTAAAAGCAAATCGTCCGTTATAGACAGTGTTATACCATCTTCCATCACTACCCCGATATTTAGAATCATAAAGTGATATCGCAGTCAGACTGTATATACCCTTATGAAAGAAGTATTCTACTGCAAGGTCTATGCCTGTGTTTCGTGCAACCCCTTCATTGACAAGTTTATTGGGCCAGAATCGGTTCAGGTCATAGCCTTCATTAACAATGGAATATGAAGAAGGTTTTTCTTCAACGGGAACGTCAAAAAGATACTGATAATAGCCTTCAAAGATGAATTTCCATGGTCCACGCTGTCCTTTAATTCCCGAAATGAAGTGGGCACTTTTCATAAAGTCAACATTAGTATTAAGATAGTAATATCCCGAATCTGTTAGCGTTCTGGCAGTGTATATGTAAAAAGGCATTGTTTGAGCATAGATGCCAGTGCTCACATGGGCTGTTAAGTTATCAAGTAGGTCAAATTGCACAGATAACCTTGGTTCAAGCGAAGTTCGGCTGGGTAAGGAAAAATACATTGAATGCAAACCGCCGACTACTTTTGTCTTGCCCCGTTTCCAGTGCAGTTCAACATAATGTTTTGTTAACCAGAATTTGCCTGAGTAAACTTGTCTGACTTCAAAGCCATTTAGATAGTCCCTGTAAATTGAGTCGTAAAGATTTGCGAAATACAGGGAGGCGTCGGCACCGATTAAAACACTTGTAGTTCCGGATAGTTTCTTTTGCCACCTGAGATATGATGCCAGTCGGTCATAATTAAACCGATAGAGAAGATAACTTTTGAGCGAATCCACGATTATTGTATCTGTAAGCACCCTACGATATATTCTCAATTGATGGTTTCTCTGCATTTCATTACTTGCCACCAGATCCGCTTCTATTTTGCCCTGTTTACCTGCAGGCATTGTTAACTTAATGCCCATTATTCCTGCTCTTGTACGATAATACTCATCAAGGTCTACGGCGCCGTAGAGGTCAATGTCTTCAGGGTCTGTCTTGTTGCTTTTGATAATGTCTATTTTGCTTGTTCCCCCGAGTCCCCATATACTTAGTGATGCCTTAGTTCCGGGAAAGTAAAATTTGAAAGCAAGGTCCTGATAGCGAGGCACCGCATCAGTGCCAATATCTATTCCCAATAGATGAAAAATAGCCACTGTGGAGTAACGATAGTTAACAAGGTAAGAAGAGTTTTTGTCCCTGTTAATTGGACCTTCTGATAGAGCCCTGACACCCAAAAAGCCGAACTCACCTTGAAATTGATGTCTTTCTGTGTTGCCACGTCGCATAGCAAGGTCAAACACTGCCGCTATGGAATTGCCGAAGCGAGGAGGAAAGCCCCCGGCATAAAACACTGAATTGGCAAGAATTTGAGGAGCAATCATGCTTAGTGGACCGCCCCGTGCCCCCGGAACACCAAAATGATTAGGATTGGGAATGTCCACATTTTCCAGACGCCACAGGACGCCCAACGGCGAATTGCCACGGACAATCAAGTCATTTGAGGCATCATTGTTTATTACTACCCCTGCATAAGTGGATGCCATCCGTGCTGGGTCACCCCTACTGCCTGCAAATCGTTCCGTCTCTTCAAGGTCAAAAACAACGCTACTGCCCGCAACAGGTATCTTTTCCATCTTTACCCGTATGGTAACAGTGCTGAGGGATTGGCTTCTTGGTTCCAACATAATGTCTAACTGGACCACTTGCCTGCCACTTACTACTATCCTGTCTGCCACAAACGGTTCAGATCCCATCAAAAGGGCTTCAAGCCTGTAAATGCCCGGAGAAATATGTTCTATTTTATACTTGCCCTGTTGGTCAGTAAAAACCGCTTTTACTATACTGGAATCCTCGAGCAACTTAACGGTGACGCCAGTTAAGGGTTCGCCACTGATAGCATCTTTAACAAAGCCAGTAATCACACCTTGTTGGGCTATGGAAATGTAAAATGTATTAACAATATACAGCAACGATATGAACTTTGCTTTTAAATTCATAATCAACAAATTTAAAGTATATTGTGACAGAACAACAGGCTTTTTAACGAGCAGGATGAAATTAAATGTTTTCTTTTAAGTTTGCAATATGGCAAGAAGCAGGAAAGAAACAAAGGCTGTTAAGACCAACAGGAAAGAGGAATTACTCTGGGACAAAACCAACTATATCATTTTTGTTGTTGGAATTCTGGTTATTATTCTTGGCTTTGTGCTGATGTCTGGAGGACGCAGTCCGGACCCTAATGTATTTAATCCCGACGAGATTTATAGTTTCAGAAGGATAACCTTGGCACCTATAGTTGTTCTGCTCGGCTATGGTATCGTAATCTTCGCCATATTCAAAAAGCGCAAGTTTCAGGAGTAATATATGGATATCTTAAAGGCTGTAGTATTAGGTTTGATACAGGGACTGACAGAATTTCTGCCCATATCCAGTAGTGGTCATTTGCTTGTTGCACAAGAATTGTTGAATTTTGAAGTGGAACATGGACTTTTGTTTGCTGTGGCTGTTCATTTTGCAACCCTTTTGAGCATTACCGTTGTATTCTGGCGTGAATTATTAGCACTGGTTGTTGGATGGCGTGAGAATTGGCTATACATTCTGGCTCTTGGCGTCTCCGCTATCCCTGCAGGTATCGTAGGTATCGTTTTGAAAGACTATATTGAAGAAGTGTTTGCGGGTAACGTTCTTGTTGCAGGAATAGGGTTCTTGGTCAGTGCCGTGTTTCTTTTTATCGCTCATTTTACCCGGAAAGGGAACAGGGAAATTAACTTGCAGGGAGCCATATTGATGGGTATTGCACAGGCAATTGCTATACTACCCGGAGTGTCTCGTTCTGGGAGCACTATTTCAACAGGCTTGATGGCAAAGATTCATCCCGAACATGTTGTTAAGTTTGCATTTTTGATGAGCATTATTCCTATTGGTGGAGCAACCCTTCTGGAAACACTGGATGCCATTAAAAATCCGGTCAATCAACATGAATTAACTCTCGTTGCTATTGGCTTTATTACTGCTTTTCTATCTGGCATTATTGCATGCCGTCTTATGATAAACTTTGTCATTCGCAATAAACTTCTACCATTTGCCTTATATTGTTTGGCAATCGGGACACTAACGATAGTTATAGCACTTAAATGAACGAATAATGTTAAGGTTTGCTACTACCGAAGAGGAACTTGGCTATTTGTTTGAACCTGAAGGAGCATTGATACTAATTGACAAGCCGGCGGGAATAACGTCTTATCAGGTCGTGGACAGGATAAAACGCATCACAGGGAGAAAAGCAGGACATGGTGGAACCCTTGACCCCTTCGCCACGGGCTTGTTAATCGTGGGAACGGGTAAACATACCAAGTGGCTGGGACGGATTATTAATGCTGATAAGACTTACACAGGCACCATGGTGCTGGGAGTGGCAACAGAAACTGGAGACCCCGAAACGCCAATAACAGAAACGTGCCCTGTGCCAGAAATGTCAGAAGAAGTTATTCAAACAGTTGTTGATAGGTTCACTGGTCGCATAGTTCAAAAACCGCATAAGTTCTCTGCCGTGAAAATTAGAGGAGTGCCTGCATATAAGTTGGCAAGAGAGGGAAAAGAACCTAAAATCAAAGAGCGAACAGTAACTATTTATGCATTGAAACTTACGAATCCACGTATGAAGTCCCTGTCCCTTCAAGGGCAGACTTATGAAGTAGTAATGATTGATTTTTTTGTTAAATGTAGCAAAGGGACATATATCAGGAGTCTTGTTGAGGACATAGGACGATTTTTAGGTTCATGTGCTTTTACTTTAAGTTTACGGCGCACCGCCATTGGGAACCTTTCCGTTGAGCAAGCATGGAACTTCAACAGGTTAATAACATTGCTTGAAAAGGCTTATGAGAATAATTGACCTGCCTGAAAAGGTAAACATTCCCCGTCCTGTTGTGGCAATTGGAACATTTGACGGAGTGCATAGAGCCCATCAGACGCTAATAGCATGGACACGAGATAAAGCAATAGAGATAAATGGAACACCTGTATTGTTGACTTTTCATCCCCATCCAAGAAAAGTTATAAATAGTGATTTTGATTTAAAACTAATTACCACGTGGGAAGAAAAAGCCTTTTTGCTTAAATACATGGGAGTTCGTTATGTAATAAGAGTTCCTTTTACGAAGGAATTTGCCCTTTTGCCCCCTGAGGACTACGTGCAACAAATCCTTGTAGAATCAATAGGAGCAAAGGCAGTAATTGTTGGCTATAACCATCGGTTTGGTTATCGGAGACAGGGAGATGTGAACTTATTACGTCAACTGGGCAAACTATATGGGTTTGAAGTATATGAAGTTCCACGACAAATGACCGATTCAATAAAAATCAGTTCCACACAGGTGCGGAAATACATAGCACAGGGAGACATAAAGAAAGGAAATGCCCTGTTAGGATATCCCTTTTTTATAATGGGCACTGTTGTGCACGGCAATAAGCAAGGGTCCCGATTGGGAATTCCAACGGCTAATATCATCCCTCCCGATGAGAAATTATTGCCCCCTAATGGCGTATATGCTTCACGTGTGGTGGTAGATGACCATTATTACAATGCCGTGGTGAATGTGGGTCGTCGCCCAACAGTAGATGGCTCAACCCTCGTTGTTGAAACACATATCCTTGACAAAAACCTTGAATTATATGGTAAGACTTTAAGGGTCTATTTGCTTGAGTTCCTGCGTCCAGAACAACAATTCCCATCAATAGAGTCATTGCGCAAACAAATACTTGAGGACATTAAGACTGCCAAAATATTTCTTGAACAATTTGTTTGATAATGGATGGTTGCAGTTCGTTATTTGCTTTATGAAACTAATTTATTTAATTAAAAAATAAAACCACAGAGTAGCAGGAGTTACACAGAGTATGATCCCAGAGTTTAGAAAATAAGGGTCGTGAGGGAAAAACTCAGTGAAGGAACTCTGTGCAACTC
>WFXT01000202.1 GCA_015490475.1 Bacteroidota bacterium | reverse complement strand
GTTGAAGCATAGCCAAATCTAAGCACTCCCATTGATGTAATGCCAGGTTTGACACTAAAAAGAAGGATGTAGTGAGGGGCTCTTTTCAATATTTTCTCAACGAAGTAGGGTCTTTCTGGACGTGGTCCTACAAGGCTCATATCTCCTTTCAAGACATTCCACAGTTGTGGCAGTTCATCTATTCTCCACTTACGCATTATTCTACCCCATGGCGTAACGCGTGGGTCTTCCTCCTTTGCTAATTGAGGACCATCTTTCTCAGCATCAACATACATGCTCCTGAATTTATACAGATAAAAGGGTTTACCATATCTGCCTAACCTGATTTGTTTGTAGATAATGGGTCCTGGAGAAGACTTCTTAACCATTATGGCAATGAATAGCATAAGGGGGGACAGCACAATAAGTCCCACCACAGATGCTAATATGTCAATAATTCGCTTTATAACCTGCTGCCAATAGGGCATCTGAATTGGAAACAGGAATATCAAGGGCTCCTGAAGGGGATGAAAAACTTTGACTGCTCCTTTGAGGATGTCAAACTCATCTGGGCGTGCTCTAATGATAACACGATAGGGCGCTGCGGCTTGAATAACCCGGCTAACCGTAGCATAATCATTTGGTTCTGTGCTTATGTATATTTCTTCAATATTGTGTCTTCTTATTATCTCTGGTAAATCATTTATAGTGCCCAAATAAGGTAAACTACTATTGGTACTGACATTTCCACCATTAACAGAAACCCAACCAATAGGCTTATAACTTTCCCATAAGCCCCAATTTCTAAGGGAATTTAACATTGTTTTTGCTGATTCTCCATTACCAACCAATAGTGTGGCATGCCTTATAATGCCTTTTCTTTCAAGTTGCCTAATAAGAGTTAAAAGCCCTACTTTCCATAACAAACCTGCCGTCAAATAGATAAAAGCAAGTTCCAGATAAGCAAAGGGGTCAACCCATTGATGATACCGAAGGTAAGCGTATGTCCCAACGATGCCAACCAGCCAGACGACAAACCAGTAGCCTGCTTCCTTGAAGCGAGACTTTCTGAAAACGTCATAGTGCACCCCACTTATTAGATGTAAGCCAATATGCCAAATGGCAAGAATAACAAATGAAGCCCATGGGAAATTATTGGGTTTATATAGAACAGCTAGAACCCATAATATATCAATAATAAGGTTACCTGTTAGCCATATTATTTTCACTGCCGTTTTCATCTACGGGTCAATATTTTCACATTATCAAGGTATAGGGTTCGTGTTCCTGTGCTATCTTCTGTAAAAATGAAGGAAATGTGCATTCGCTTTATTCCTTCTGCAATAAGGGGGGACAGGTCAACGTAGAGTTTCTTCCATTCTCTGGTAGCATAAACAACCATAATATCCCGATAGGGATAATTTGACCCATATAAATATGCTTGAATGAGAAAGTTGGCATCTGACTTATAGTCAATTTCTATAAAGGTTTCCGTAGTGCTTGCTCCCTCTACATTAAATGTGTCTGTCCTGACCAGTTGTGCTCTGGTTGCTCTGAACAGAAATGCCCAATTTCCTGAGCGAACTTCCTCCTGTTGGCGATATCCAACGGTGCCAGCCATTGGAAACATCCTCTGCGTTACTTCAAAATCTTCTTTGAAAAGCATTCTAATCTTGTTAGTGTCAACATATTGAAATACAGGCGTCCATTTAAATGTGTATGTTCCGCAAACCACTTTTGTATCTATTGGCTCATAGGCGAAATAAGGCATCTGGTCGCCACTCAAACCATTGCGACGAACCCCTGCTTTAACAAAAAGCCTGACACTATCCTTATTATCACAAGGAATGACAATCCTACCCGGAACAGGAAAAACTCCCCACCTGTCTGTTACAGAGGACACAGTAAGGGAAGTTATGAACGAAGTGTTTGAAAGGTAATAGGAAGAGTCAACGTCATATACATAAGCAGTGTCAACTTCAATAGTGATAAAATCAGACAAATAAGAGGGCTTGCACGAAAATAAAACAAAGCCAATAAAGAACCCCCAAGACAGTGATAAATTTATTCTCCGAGCCACTCCACTATGATAGCTGATGCTCCTCCTCCCCCATTGCATATTGATGCCAGACCGTATCGCCCTCCTTTTACACGTAAAACGTTCAAAAGCGTAATAATGATACGTGCTCCTGAAGCTCCTATTGGATGTCCTATAGACACGGCTCCCCCGAAAACATTGACTCTATTCAGGTCAAGCCCCATCTTCTTGAC
>WFXT01000201.1 GCA_015490475.1 Bacteroidota bacterium | reverse complement strand
GATAATTTTGGAGCCACCACAGACGGAATCTATTGGATAGACCCTGATGGAGAAGGACCTTTGACTGCCTATAAAGTTTACTGTAACATGACCACAAATGGCGGGGGCTGGACACTGATAGCATCAATAGCCGATGATGGAAATGACTACTGGACATGGGATAATGCATGGGTGCATTGGTTGGGGAATGAGTATGGTAGTCTGGATTCTTTTAAGGTTAAAGATTTTCAAAGCTGGGCGTGGAGAGATGTGAAGGGAAACGAAGTGTTATTTATGCGGGCTGATGACACAACAAAGTATCTGATATATAATGACATTTTAAGCAACGAGCCGATGGTCAGTAAATACGAGGCTTATGGAGATGCTCAAATAACGTCTGCTGGAAAGCCAGATCCCATATGTAATAGAATACAGGCAAGTGTAGAGTATGGTCCTCCTGTGGTTGTTTCTGGTTCGTGGTATGAAGAGTGTGGCCCCGGTTTATACCTTAAACTTCAGAACTATGATACCGATGGAGGAGGATATGACAATAGCATTGGATTTATATGGCGCTCTGCGAATAACCATTCATGCCCTTACGATGATTCAGCAGGAGGCATTAATTGGTGTAGCGTTCCATCTCAAGAGTACGGGTGGACAGGTTTTCCTAATGAGTTTTATTCTCAAAACTTTGGCGGAAGTGCATTGCTTATATTTGTGAGATGATATTATTATCGGGAAGTTTTTCTAAATAATATGTCAGTTCTTTTCCTGGTGTAAGTGCTGAAAGGGTACTCAAGATGCAGTAAGGAATGGGGTATGTGCGTAGTATGCATGAAGCAGCTGTGCAGTGTAGAGTTATAAGCAACTTTTTCTCAATGCTCGTGTTCTGCCAGTTCTTCACCCATGGTGAGTCCTGTAAGGTTGGGCACGCCAGAGACGGCAATTTGTGGGTAGGCAAGGAGGTGTGAGTCTGGTTTGAGTGCCACAAAGGAGTCGGTTTGATAGAGGACTGTTACAGGAACGGGTGTGAATTCCAGCTCGTCGTGTTCCTGATGGGATAGGGCGAAGACGACGGGCTTGCCGAGCAAGTAGGTGATAGCGGATTCTGGTACTGTGGGCATGGAATCTTCTGAAATGATGATTTTACCTTCTATGGAGATGCCGGGAACCAGTTCAGGGCTCATTTCTTCAATGTGGGCGTGTACGTGTAGGGCAAGAGCTTCTTCTTCTATGGACCGACTGGTAGCATGGATATAAGCAGTGTATTGCTTTGAGGAGCCGGGGAGCCAGAACACAACCTTTTGCCCCTTGCGTACTTTCGGTATGTCCTTTTCAAAGACCAGGAAGTCGGCGTGGAGCCTTGGAGCGCGCATAACTGTCATGGTGGGTTGGGAGGCGTTGACCCACATACCTGTGTTGACATGGATTTTCTGGACATAGCCATCAATGGGACTGGTCACGGCGATTTCCCTGCTGAAGGACCCCTGTGCCACAGTTTCGGGATTCAAATTCATCAGTTCAATAGTTTTCTTGAGGGAATTATATCGTGCCAGAGCTGATTGATACATGGTTTCTGTTGCTTGATATTGGCGTTGGGACACCGCACCCGCCTTGAACAATTCCTTGATTCGGTTGTATTCTGCTCGGGCATTCTGAAGTTCGGAATAGGCTTGTGCAAATTGCTTTTGTATGTTAAGAATTTCTGGTCCGGAGAGCCATAGCAGGGGAGTGCCTGCTGACACGAACGTGCCTGGCAGAACACTGATTCTGCTGACTCTTCCACCAACTATCGGGCTGACAAGCGCTTCATCTTGCGGGAATAGTTCCAGTCGTCCCATGACAGGGATGGTAATAGGCACTTTGCGCCATCTGATCGGTTCAACGCGAACACCTATGTTATTGGCTTGCTTAGATGTTACGGATACCATTTGTTCTTCGTGCCCATGTCCTTGTTCATCATGTCCATTTTCATGGTTGTGGTCTGATTCGGAGCATGCGAAGGACAGAACCATTACAAGAGCGACCAGTCCCTTGAAGTACTTATTATTCGTCATTGTTCATTAATTTTCCAGTTAGGAAGAGAAGTTGGATTCTCAGATTTCTTTCCTGTTCCAGAAGTTGAAAGTATTCGTCGTTGAGGTTGATAATGTTACGGTAGGAGATGATAAAGTCCATGGGGCTAATGGCACCTGTTTGCAGTTGTTTTTGGTAGGTTTCCAGAAGTTTTTGAGTGGCTTCGTTAATGGATGTTTGATACAGGTTAAGGGATTGTAGGGTTGCTTGCCATTGAGCAAATAGCTGATTAATTTGGCTTTGCAGTTGCAAGGAGAATGCCTGCGTTGCCAGCTGGCTGGCTTCCAGTTGCTTATGATAAGCCTTGCCTTGCTTGATAGTTCCGGGTGTGTTAAGGGGAATAGAAATACCGATTTCAATCGCTCTGAAGCCTGCCTGTCCATCTACAGTTTGAATACTATATCCTGCAAACAGAGAAGGCATAAAGGAAGCAGTACGTCGTTTTAGTTCCAGTGCTTGAAGCATAGCATTCAGTCGTTGTTGCTGGATTAATGGATTGGATTGTGTTGTGGATGGTTCTGGTTCTGGCAGGTCCAGGTTCTGAGGGTGCGGTACTGAATCAAGTTGCAAAAGAGTTAGAAGTGCTTTGTGAAAACCCTCTTCTTGTTGGGAGACGTTAATGATTCGGCTTCTGGTTTGCTGAATCTGGATTTCCAGCTCTTTGAGCTGAATGATATCTATCTGTCCAATTTGATAGGCTTGTGATGCGAATGTATAGAGTGTGTCAAGATATGCCTGGAGGGTCATCCATCTTTCTTTGCGTTGCTGGGCTATCGCCCATTGGGCGTATAAGGACAGGGCATCTCTAAGAAGCATTGCTCGGGCAATGGATAGATTAACGTTTGCTGATTGGACCTGTGTATTGAGAAATTCCTTTTCGGCTTTCCATTCCCAGGGGTTGATGTCGCCGGTTTGGATTCCATAGGATACGATTCCCGGTGCATTATTATTCCATTCTTCGCGAGAATAGAAAGGGGAAATGGCTAAGGGGGTTACTGCTTTGGATTTCAGTTCTGTGGCTTCTTTGGTGAGGAAGTTGCTGAGCATAGCAGGATGTTGGTCAACGAGGGAATCCAGATAATTAATTATCCACGACTGTTGGGCAAGGGACGAGCCAAGTATTAGCCAGAATAAGAGGATATACTTGTTCATTGTTGGGTTGATTTTTCGTTCTTGTATGCCAGTGTGTAGAGAACGGGAATAACAATGAGCGATAGGAATGTAGCGGTAATGAGTCCGCCGATGACGACCGTAGCAAGGGGTCTCTGGACTTCGGCACCTGCCGACTGGCTAAACGCCATGGGGATGAATCCAACGATGGTGGTGAGTGCTGTTAACAGTATGGGACGTAGTCGTTCTGATGAAGCGATTTTAATGCGTTCCAGCACGGACATGTTTTCACGGCGCAGTGCATTAGCTCGTGCCAGCAGGAGCATACCATTAAGCACTGCTACGCCGAATAATACGACGAAGCCTACACCCGCAGAAATACTGAATGGCATACCGCGAATGGCAAGCAGGAATACACCGCCAATGGTTGCCAGAGGCACCGCAGTGTAAATAAGCAAGGTGTCCTTAAGATTTCCGAGTGCCATATAGACAAGGACGAATATGACCAGAAGGACAATGGGTACTACGATAGCCAGCCGTGCCCGTGCCCGCTGCAGGTTCTCAAAGGAACCACCATAGGTAATCCAGTATCCGGGGGGGAGGGGGAGGTCTGCCAATCGCTGTTGAATGTCTTCAACTACGGATTCCACGTCCCTGTTCCTCACGTTAACACCCACATATACTCGCCTATAACCGTTTTCTCGTGAAATCTGGGCTGGGTGATATTCAATGTTGATGTCAGCGATTTCTGAAAGCGGGATGAGACTTCCGTTGTATGTCTTGATTCTAATCTGTTTGACATGTTCTAAGTCCTTCCTGTATTCAGGAGAATAGCGAACCACTACGTCAAAGCGCTTTTCCTGTTCAAAAGCGGTTACTGTTACGTAGCCAGCAAAGGCTGCTTGCAGGTGTCTGTTGGCTTCTTCTATGGAAATGCCATATCGGGCAAGTCGTTCCCGCTTGTATCGGACTACGATTTGTGGTTGTTTCTGCACAGGTTCCATAGCAACATCTGCGGCACCGGGAACACCCTGAATTCTTTGAACAATTTGTTCAGCAAGACTTCTTAGAATGTCTACATCTTCGCCATATACTTCAATGGAAACGTCATATCTGACACCGGAGAGCAATTCATTAAATCTCAATTCTATGGGTTGTGTAAACGCATATCCGACACCTGGTAGATTTCGTTCCAAAACTTCCTTCATCTTGTTTGCCAGCTCTTCCTGTGTGGAAGCAGAAACCCATTTGGAACGGTCTTTTTCAAGGATAACGTGGCAATCGGCAAAGTCCATGGGCATTGGGTCTGTTGGAATTTCCGACACACCAATTCGGCATCCAGCAGTAATGACTTCTGGAAACGAATCAAGTAATAGTGTCTCAAGTTTTGCAGTTCCTCTGATTACTTCTGACAAGGGTGTTCCGGGCACAAAGATTGCCTGTAGGGCTATGTCCCCTTCGTTTAGTCGGGGCATAAAGACTGCACCCATTCGGGTGAAGGTGAATAATGATAATCCAAAGAGGGTAATAGCTATTGTGACTATGGTAATTCTGTGATTTAGAGCCCAGTCTCGCATGGGTATGTACACTGCTTTGATACTGTTCATGATTTTTCTGCTGATATTGGTAAACCATGCTTCTATTCGTGCCATTGGACCGCCTTCTTCGGGCAGCCGGACCAGCAAAGAGCTGATGGCAGGCACATAGGTCAGACATAACAGAATAACACCAAGAAGGACATACATAAAGACATAAGCCATTGGCTTAAACATACGTCCTTCCACACCTTCAAGCGTCAAGATGGGGACAAACACGAGCAGTACTACAAGTTGCCCAAATAATGCCACACGCATCATTCTGGAGGCTGTGGAGGCAGCCAGTTGCTTCCGCTCCTCATCCGAAACTCTTAATATCCTGTCTCTGACAGATTTGAGTTTCTTTTCCAGTGCGAATATCATTCCTTCTACGATAATAACTGCACCGTCAACTACAATACCGAAATCTATGGCCCCGAGCGACATCAAGTTAGCTGTAATGCCCGTCAAATTCATCAGCATAAAAGCAAACAGTAGTGACAGTGGAATCACAGATGCTACGATGAGTCCAGAACGGATGCTGCCAATCAGGAAAACAAGAACAAAAATGACTGTCAAGGCACCAAGCGTTAGGTTCTCTTTGATTGTTTCTGTGGTTCGTTCAATGAGATCACGTCTGTCCAGGTAAGGCTTGATAGTAACGCCGGGAGGTAGGCTTTTCTGAATTTCAGCTATTCGTTCGCGGACTCGTTCTACGACCTCCATTGCATTGGCACCCTTGAGCATAAGCACCTGTCCACCAACTACCTCTCTACCATCTTCGGTCATAGCACCATATCTGATAGCACCAGCCCATCGGACAGTATCAGCAATATCCCTAATACGCACAGGTCCCTCATCAGTAACCATAACTACTGTGTTAGCTAAATCTTCTAACGAGCGGACAAGCCCTTCGCCCCGAATGAACATTACTGAATTGCTTTTTTCAATGTAGGCACCACCACTATTTGCATTGTTGGCTTCAAGTGCTTCTATAATAGTACCGAGGTCAATCCCAAGGCGTTGTAGCCGAACAGGATTTATGACCACTTCGTACTGTTTGATATAACCACCCAGTGAATTGACCTCTACGACGCCTGGTATCATCATCATCTGGCGTCGTATAATCCAGTCCTGAATAGTTCGTAGGTCCATCAAGGAATAGACGTTACGATAGGCAGGATCCACATGCAGATAATACTGGTAAATTTCGCCGAGCCCGGTGGTGATGGGTCCTGCAAACGGACCTTTGTCTAAAACTTTAGGCAGTTCGTCTTTTAATGTAGCAAGTTTTTCCTGAACTAACTGTCTGGGCAGGTAGGTGCCCATTTCGTCTTCAAAGACGACTGTGACCACGCTCAATCCTGGTCTAGATACGCTTCGCAGTTCAATAACACCGGGTAGATTACCCATCTCTCGCTCAATGGGATATGTAATCAGCTGTTCCATATCCAGTGCTGACAGTTGCGGAGCAATACTGATAACCTGAACCTGGTTATTGGTAATATCAGGAACGGAGCCCAGTTTAAGGTTTTTCAAAGCTAACAGTCCTCCAATTATCCAAAGTAGTGTTAAAATAAGAACTAACCCTCGCCACCTGACCGAAAGGCTAATTATTTTGTCTATCAAGGCTTGAGATTTTTGCGGTGTTTTATGTTGCGTATTTTACGTATCTAATGTGAAAAGACGACATGTAAAGAATTAAGAAGGAGGAAACAAATGATATAGCCTGCCCCTCTCTGTGAATTTTTTACAATTTTTGAAAGGGCAGGCAATTATATGGTCCATGGCGGACGCCACGGCTTGCTTAGAACGAAGAACTCGGGAATCTCATCGTCCCTGATGATAAACGATATTATGGTTTGGGGTTTAAAAGAAGTTGTTGATTGGTAATTTGCTTCAATGTTAAATATTGGCACGTGAGGTATGGAACAAAAGGGAGTATGAGTGGAATGGTGTTCCATAGTTGTGTCATCAACAATACAGTAATAACTATTTGTCATAGATATAGCCAGAATACTGAGAAAAAACCAACCTAATATTTTATACCACATTGGGCATGTTCTGTCGCAAAGTTATGTAATATCAATTTAACGGGGCTTTTTACCATGAGAATTTCTTTTCTCTGACCTTATTGTTATCATCAAGTATAATAACGATTGGTTTCATTGTTTTATGTTCCTCTGGGGTGACCCATGCATAGGCAATAATGTGCACTTTGTCCCCCGGTTGAAATAGTCTTGCTGCTGGTCCGTTGAGACATATTGTCCCTGAACCGCGTACCCCTTTAATTACATAAGTTTCAATGCGCGCCCCATTATTAACATTTACTATCTGAACTCGT
The DNA here is from genome assembly GCA_015490475.1 of Bacteroidota bacterium. GTDB lineage: Bacteria > Bacteroidota > Bacteroidia > JAADEI01 > JAADEI01 > JAADEI01. The sequence continues at coordinate 3,429 of WFXT01000201.1, read as the reverse complement.
TCCCCTTCCACTATACCTGATTCTTCCATAAGAATCGGGTCAATGGTAACACTGCCCTGATAATAAAGGTTTGCCTCAGTAACAGTGGCATTATGAATCTTAGATTTCATTACACACAACCACATAGGGCAAAGTTAATTCCGTTTTAAAGAACACAACATGTAATGAAAAAGGTTCATTTAGTCTTGAGCTTGCTAATCAAGTCAGGATAGGGATTTCAGATTCTGTTAGGAGCAAGACTGGGCTCAGTTATATTATTTATGCAAGAGGACAACGTAAAGGTGTTTTTGTATAACTGCCTGTGTAGTATGTGGTAAAGGACATTTAGAGAGGTGATAAAAGTCTTTATGTCCATGAGATTATATTGGAAATAGCAGGCATTTTGTGTTGTTGGTATATAAGGTCTTGGGTTGAAAGAATTAGATAACCCATAGTTTTGTATTGTGATGTGGGAAATAGTTGATAGAGAACTCTATGCCAAGCTTCCTGTGCGTAAAGAGCTGAAGGAGTTTCTTAGTAGCGATAAGTTAAGGAATATAAGGGACTGCTATGTTGGGCAACGTCCCCAAGTGGTTGATGCGATATACAAAGACCATTTGACAGAAAAGCAGGAAGCAAATCTGGAAGTTTTGAAAGAGGGAAATTGTCAAGTGGTTACTGTTAGCCATCAACCTAATTTGCTGGGAGGTCCGGTGTTCGTTCTGTATAAGGCATTACATGCAATAGTTCTTGCGGAAGAAATACATAGGATTACGGATGTTCCGACTATTCCAGTATTCTGGGTTCATGCGGATGACCATGATTGGAAAGAATTGACTACAGTATATGTGAAAGGTGTTAAATTTTCTGGTTTTGAGGACAGGCAGGAGCCCTTTGGGATGTCCAGAATTGACGATGATGTGTTGAAATACGTAAAAGATATTTTAAAAGGAGTTAGGCAATCAAAGTTATTTCTTGAATTTTATGATACTAGTGAGACCCTTTCTGAAGCATTCATTCGCTTAATGAGCCATTTTGTGGGACATACAGGGATTTTATTTCTGGACTCTGGAAATACGTATGTTAGGAGAAGAGTGAAGCAATTTGTCAAAGCAGATTTACTGGAAAATAAGATATTTCCTGTTGTTGAGGGTATTGTTAGCAAATGGCAGAGTCAGGGTAAAAAGCCCATTATTAACCCGATGCCTACAAATACTTTTTTTATCACTGATTCGGGAAAGAGAGTTAAGGTCATAAGGAGGGAAGAAGGTTTTGATATTGCAGGGGAAACATGGACTTTAGCTGAATTGGAACGCAGATTGGAAAATGAGCCAGAACGTTTTAGTCCGGGGGTAGCCGTTCGTATATTATGGCAGGAGGATGTGATGCGCTCATGCGCATTTACTGGCGGTTCAACAGAAATACTTTATTGGTATCAACTTTTGCCACTGTTTAGCTTGATGAATATTAATGTTCCTGCTTTGTTTCTCAGGCACAGTCTGTTCATACTGGATGGTATGGAGGCTCAGGTTGTAAGCCAGTATGGAGGACTGATCAAATGGCTACTTAGATGGGAAGACTTACAAAGTGTTCTGCTGTCAATGGTTCTTCCGGAATGGTTTCAGGAACAAAATTTGTTAGGCAAATGTGAGAACTTGTTAAAAGATGTTGATACTATTCCGAGAGAGGACGTGCGTTCTTTCCTTGCCAGCAGACTAAGAAAGTTGTTTAAACAGTGGAAGAAAGAAGTGAAAAGGGCACGCAAGATGATTATTGGGTCTAAAATGGAACAGTTAAAACGGGTACATGAGGATTTGATGCCAAATGGGATTTGGCAGGAGCGAGTTATGTCACTGGTTGATTTTGTGGACATTTATGGAAAGATAGGGGTTGATAAATTGGTGGAGATTTATCCAAGAGATAAGGAGCCTGCAGTGTTTCTAATAAGCCCAAAAATCAGGACAGCATGACCTATTTGACACTATTGATTTTGGTGTTGCAGATTTCTATATTGACGCCTGTTCAACAGGCATTCCGTTCTGCCGATGTTAATCTTCTGGTTCAAAAGATGGAATCAGACGTTACAATCATGATTAACGGAGAAGGGGGCAAGAGACCAGCCAAACAGGCGGGTTTAATGTTAAAACAATTTTTTTCTGATTATCCTGTGAAGGATATAAAATGGGTACACAACGGTAACAGCCCAAATACTGAATATACTATTGGCAAGTATGAATCAACGACAGGAGATTTATTTAGGGTTTTTATTGTGGTGAGCAAAGAAACAGGAAAAATCAAACAGATAAGAATCAGTAAATATGAATCAGAGGACTGAACGGTCTTTTGTTGAATATGTCAGGTCGCATGTGCAGAGGGCTCTTGAAGAGGACATCAGAGGGGGAGACTTGACCACATGGGCTACTGTAAATAGAGGAACGAAAGGTAGGATGAAAATTATTGCCCGTGAGGGAGGCGTTGCGGGAGGTGTAATTTGTGCTATTACTGCATTTCAATTGATAGATCCAGGGATTAATGTCAATGTACTTATTGATGATGGAAAGGAATTTAGTGCTGGAGATATAATTATGGAAATAGAAGGGAATGTAGGGGCGATGTTGATGGCAGAGCGAACTGCATTGAATTATTTACAACATTTAAGCGGTGTAGCAACCCTTACTAATAAGTTTGTTAAAGCAGTTGAGGGCACTAAGGCTAAAATAACGGACACGCGAAAGACCTTACCCTTGTGGAGGAGGCTTCAAAAGTGGGCTGTTACATTAGGTGGAGGTGTAAACCATCGTTTTTCCCTGAATGACGCAGTGCTAATTAAAGAAAATCATATTACTGCAGCAGGGGGCATTGCAGAAGCGGTATATAAGGTAAAGGAATATTTAACCAGAATAGGCAGGAAAGTTCCTGTCATTGTTGAAGTGGAGACAATGGAGCAGTTGAAGTCACTGGAACCACTTTTTGATTTTATAACGAGGGTGATGCTTGATAATTTCCGTGCCATAGAGGATATTAAAAATGCTGTTGATTTTGTGGCGGGACGTGTTGAAGTAGAAGTTTCTGGGGGTGTGTCGCTGGACAATGTCAGAGATATTGCCCTAACAGGAGTTGATTACATTTCCATTGGAAGTTTAACCCATAGCGTAAAGGCAATAGACCTGTCTGCACTTTTGAAAATGTAATTTTCAAATGAAAATTGGGTTTTGGGCTGTAGGACATGAATATTTGAAGAGTTCATTGGGTGAGTTGGGAGATGTTATAGACTTAATTAAATATGACATGGCATATGCCCCTAAGGTTCAAGTCCTTGTTGTAGCTTCCAAACCTATACTTAATAGAGAATTGTTGGATAATTTCCCTGACCTTGAGCTGGTGGTTAGAGTAGGTTCTGGCTTTGATAATATAGACCTTAAGGCTCTAAGAGAGAGAGGGATAAAATTT
>WFXT01000200.1 GCA_015490475.1 Bacteroidota bacterium | reverse complement strand
CAAGTAGACTATACAATTGACTCTTGTTTATTTTCAGGAGTCAATGCTGGTGGCCAAATAGGTATATTTATTGATACTACAGGAGGTTCACCTTCTGATTTCTTTCTCTTTGAAGAAAGTTCTGCATCTTGTGGGGCAACTGGCGTTGGACAAGTTCCGCCCGGATGTACATGGACATCAAGCACTATTTCTCTTGACAGTGGAGATTGTGTTTACATGTTCGTAGATGGTTTTGCTGGAGATGCATGTTATTATACTCTAACACTTACCAATTTATCTGGAGGATGTGTATTAAGTGACTACATAAGCAACATAAGTGTAATGTGCAGTAACAACATAAGAATTATCAGATGGAGTGCTGGAAATACTCAAATAGTTCAATACACAATAGAATTTAGTTCCTCTGGACACGACCCACAACCTGTTACCTATATTACACCATCCCCCAATGAGCCTTATCTGGCAGTTTATGACGATGAGAATTACAACAAGTCAGGAACATATTACATAAAAGGCACATTAGAAGATGGAAGCGAAATTCCATTATATAGAGTTTATACTACAGCATGTGCGGAAGATTTAGCTAATATTTACTATAAAGGAGGATACGTGTACATAAAAAATCCAGGCAACATCTGTACCACAGCTTTCGTAGATTTATACACTACTTCGGGGCAATTAGTTTCTTCAATACCCTTTAGATGTGGTCCCAAAGACGTCAAAATACCCGTTAGTTCATTGAACTATAGTAACAATGGGAACTTATGGGCAGTGGTGAGAACGGATAACGGAACAATCTTAGGGCATATTCGTATACCTATAAGTGAAAGGTAAGATGAGTGTTACCAAAAGATAAGTTGTTAATATGGCAGATTTTACTCCCTATCATTATTACAATCCTTTTTGCTTGCAAATCAAAGGACAATACAGGCAACTTATACATTTACATAACTGCTAATTATCGTAGTTCATACACTAGTGTAGAGATATTTTTAGAAAAAGCTCAGCTTCTAATTTCATGTGATTCTTCCTTCACTCATGAAGTGGTTATTAATAAATCCTTTGATTTAATGACTCTAAAGGATTATAATGAATTAATAGCATCCATACAGCACGAGTTTAAAGGATGCTATTTAGAACAAATAAGACTGATCGTTCCTCGAAACGGTACTGTGATTCTTGGCAGAGATACATTCCCCCTTGAGGTGCCTTCAGGAGCACAAACAGGTCTCAAAGGAAACGTAAACAAAACCTTACAACAAACCGAATCTATAACGCTCGTTTTCAATCTGGATAACATATTAATACGTGCAGGAAACAAGTACATAATGACCCCGCAATTAGAAGTAATACTATAATCTAACGCAATTAACTACAGAGTGAAATTTCGCCCTTTAACTACTTTTATCATTCCATCGGCGACCAATTGTTCAAGGGCAGTAGAAATAACATCATTATTCAAAGGGATAAGCAAAGCAGAGATATGAGCGGCAGATAAAGGCTTCTTGCTTTGTTTTAGCAGTTTCAAAATATGTCTTTTAGCAGTAAGGATATCATTAAGACAATTGTCGCATATGCCACATTTTTCAATATTATCATCGGGATTAAAATATTGGGCAAGGTGTTTCATTCTACAGGTTTTTAGTTCTGTAGCAAAATGCAACATCCAGCGTGCCCTTTTCTTTTTAAAGCCATAGATGCGTCTCAAATCTTCAACAGGAAACTTTAGATTTTCTGACTTAACGCGCTCTTTCAAAAACACAAGCATTGTTCCTTCCTTCGGCGGAACATATTCAATAATGCCATACTTACTCAAATGAATCAGAGACTCATTTATTTCCTCTGGTGTTGAATTCATTGCCCTCGCCAACGCTCTTATATTCAGTGGAATCATGCGCTCCATAATTCCAGGGTTGAGCCTGACAAGTGTGTCAAGCAACCTGTCCCATCGCGGATATTCGACTCTAAATTTATAAAGTCCCTCTCGTGTAGTGATAATGCGGATATATGGTCTTGTTCGGACTTCATCCTCAATCTCTATGTAACCCGCAATGTTGAGTATTTTAAGGGCTTCTAACAATGTGAAAGGATTAAGATTAAATCTTGTGATGAATTTATTGTAGTTAAATATGACCATTTTTCCTTTTCCCTCTCCATAAGGAATTTGAAAATAAGCACATAGATAATCGTATATCTTCCTGACGGTATTTAAGTCAGGGATACTTTCCATTTTGCGATTCAAACCTGACACAGACTCTTTCGTAACATACAATATAGCATAAGACCTTTTACCGTCCCTGCCCGCTCTCCCTATTTCCTGTAGGTATGACTCTGGGTCCTCTGGCATGTCAATGTGCATTACTATTCTTACATCTGGCTTGTCTATACCCATACCAAAAGCGGTGGTGCAGACCATAACGGGAACCTCTCCTTTCAGCCACATGTCTTGTTTTTGCTTCCTTTCTTCCCATGCAAGCCCTGCATGATAAAAATCTGCTTTAACGCCGTATTTATTCAACCAAGTGGCTAACTCTTCTGTCTTAGCCCTACTGCGCGTATAAACAAGTGCACTTCCTTCACCTAAATTCCTCAAAACCAAAAGCAAATGTTCATACCACCAGGGCGCATTAATAACACTAATACTAAGATTAGGTTTGTAAACAGAAGTTTCAAAAATCTTATAACCTTCTCTGAATTTTAGCGTTTCAATAATGTCCTGTTTTACATGTGGTGTTGCCGTAGCAGTTAATGCGATAACTGGAACATCTGGGAAAGCTTCCCTTAACAGCGTTAGCTTTTTGTAAGCAGGTCTAAAATCGTGTCCCCACTGGCTGATACAATGAGCCTCGTCAATAGCAATCAAATCAACGGGCAAAGTTGCATACCAAGGTTCGCCACTCACAACAAACCGTTCCGGTGAAACATAAAGCAACTTTATCTCCCTGTGATATGCCTTATATAGGATTTCAGCACGCTTTCTACTGCTTTGTCCAGCGTGAAGGGCTGCGGCAGGGATCCCTCTTTTTTGCAAATTGTGAACTTGGTCGTTCATCAAAGCAACCAATGGCGACACTACGATAGTAATCCCATCTTTCAATAGTGCAGGGACCTGATATGTTATTGATTTACCCCCACCGGTTGGTAATATTCCAAGAACGTCCTTACCTTCCAGAACAGCATCTATGATTTCTCGTTGTAATGGTCGGAATGATTCATATCCCCAATACCGCTTTAAAACTGTGAGTGGGCTAAGCAAATGTGATTATTTTCGTGGCACCCAGGGTTTTTCCTGCTTGCCTTTTTTAAACAGGATATAACGTGCCAAAACGAACAGGTAATCAGAAAGCCTGTTGAGATAAGATATAGCGGGCACTGGCAAATCATCATCTTTCAATGCTGCGACAACACGCCTCTCTGCTCTTCTGCATACAGTCCTGCACACATGAGCCAGAGAGGCAGATTCATCTCCTCCAGGAAGGATAAACGATTTCAATTGTGGAAGTTCTGATTCCATCTGGTCAATCCATTGCTCCAATAATGTTATCTCAGACTCGTCAAAGCGTGGCAGCTGAAGTTTATCACGTTTAGATGGGTCGGTAGCAAGCCATGACCCAAGGTCAAACAACGTGCTCTGAATCCTGTGTATCTGATCCGCAAATTCTGGTTCTTTATCTGCCAGCCAGCCTAAAAAACTATTCAGTTCATCAACTGTTCCATATGCCTCTATCCTGATATTGTCTTTCGTCAGGCGGGTGCCCCCAAAAAGCATTGTTGTACCACTGTCTCCTTTTCGTGTGTAGATTTTCATTGTCTTGCTTAATTTGCCTGTTATAAAAATAAGTCTTGTTACAATAATAAAGAATAATGCGTATCTTATGGTGTATTCTGGACTGGGGCATTGGTCACATAACTCGTTCCTTCGCACTTATGAAAGATAAATACGCACAGGATGAAAACATTGTCATAACCAGTAAACCATTACATCAATGGCTATCAAAGCGATTTGAATACATTCCCATTACGATACCCTCTCTGGATATGGATTACCAGCTAGGACCCATCGCTTCAACCTCTCTTAGACTGCCATCTCTCATACAACACAAACAGTTCTATCATCACTTAGCACATACACTCACAAAAAAATTCAATCCCGACATTCTCATTTCAGATAACTGCTATGGATTCTATCACATGAACAAATTTTCTGTAATTATCACACATCAGGTAAAGGTATCTATTTACGGTTTTCCTTTTGTAGAAGGAATTATAAAACAAGAATTAATTAAATTTTCAGAAGTGTGGATTCCTGACTTTGAAAATTTTCCCGGTTTAGCAGGAATATTATCTCATCCAGCGGATCTAAAACATGTCAAATACATTGGTCCTTTATCTCGCTTTACCATGTGCAAGACACAAGCAACTCAGGATTATGGTGTTGTACTGACCAGTGGACCTCCAGCCTCCAGAATATCCTTAGCAACAATTGGAACTAAATGGCTTTTACAGAAAGGTTTAAAGCCAATAGTTATCGGATACACCATAAAAGGTGTGGAATCGCTCTCAGACCCTGATGACACAACTTTTAAAGAAGTTGTTTGCAAAGCAAAAATTGTAATTGCCCGTGCAGGATATTCAACCATTATGGACCTATATGCATTACACAAAAAGGCTATGGTGGTGCCAACTCCCGGACAGCCAGAACAGGAATTCATTGCCAGACATGTGGCAAGGCATTTTAATCTATTCTCATACAAAACAGAAACACAGTTGCTCAAGGAAGTTCAATGACTCTGAACCGTGTTGGTTTCCTCTCTTCGCTATTCCAGAACATTTGCAGGACTGTGGACACTTTCTGTGGTCCATATTTACCAGCAGCACCCGGATTGACATACCACATTCCATATCGCCTGTCATGATACACTTTTAAAATGTGGGTATGTCCACACACGAGCATATAAGGTGGCTTTTGCTTTAATATTTGCAATATCTTGTAATTATAGGATGGTGGCATTCCAGCGATATGCGTAATGAGAATATCTTTTCCGTCCAGCTGAAACCTATCAAACTCTGGTAGTTCCTGCCTTATGTCCCATCCATCTATGTTTCCAAAGACACCTCTAACTGGTTTTCCTGTAGCCCTTAATTCATTGAGTATGTCCCATGAGCCCCAGTCTCCAGCATGCCATATTTCGTCTGATGATTCGGCAATGTCAAAGATGCTGGGATGCAGAAATCCGTGTGTGTCCGATACAATAAGAATCTTACGTTCCATTGCTCACCGGTTTTGAACATCTGTAGGAAACATAGCGAACGGACAGCAAAAAACCAACAAAAAAGAAATAAATCCACACCAGAAGCAAGATAAAAGCACTTCCTGAACCATATAGTGTCCATGTTCTGAATATGTGAGACACATAGATACTGAACCCACTTTGCAACACAGTTAGCCATAGTATCCAGAATGGCAACACTTCAAAAACATATCTGAAACACCTTGTTTTGAAAAGTGTGGACACAAATCCAATGAACATTAGAGTGAGCACAAAGACGGGTAGAGCAACACTAACTATTCCCTTAAAGCTACTATCAACAAGAGTAATATAGGCAGGCACAAGAACGATGCTTACTGAGGCAACAATAACGGCAACCATCTGAACTAAAGGCATGATCAATGCCCACAACCAATCTTTATATTCACGCATCGTTCCCGAGAGACAAATCATTTTCATTGACCTGCTTAAAACAAGATTAAATTGCCATGCAATAACATAAGCACCAGCCAGTGAGAGTAGGCTTGCAGTAGCACTATATTTGCGGGCATTATTCATGGCTTCATAGAGGGCACGTTTTATTTCCTGTGGAAGCAAATCCACAGTTCTCTCTATAAAAGAAAAGTCAAAAACAGGTATATGCACAATAATACTCATAGTTATTATTAGAAAAGGTGCAAGCATAAGAATAGACCAATAGGACAAACTGGCCGCTAAAATAGATATTTGCGGTGTGAAAAAGCCTAGTATTTTCTTAGCCCTATCTGTCCACAAAGTGCTCATAATAATTTTCGGGCTTCTTCCTTAAGAAATTCAATCGCATTTTTAGTGGGATGCTCCTCACTTTCCATATATAGTTTCAGAATCATGCTATGGTAGTCTTTCGCCTTTGCATTGGCTGGCAGACTCTTCAATGCCATGTTCAATAAAGCGACTACCCTGTCCCGTGCCGACAAAACTTCCTCCCATGCAGTTGATGACACATAAATCTGCTGACTAATATTATGTTCCAATTCTGCATTTATGGTGTTTATCATATTTAAATAATGCTGTCTTGCAGATATATTAGGATTTGTAAGCAACCTCTTAGATAGTGCAATTGGATTAATCCTTTCAAGGAAAATGACCAGACGCTCGTAAGCCTGCATACGCAAGGGAAAACTTAATCTTTGTCGTTCACGAACCAGAGAAAAATGATGAGTCTTTTCTGTATGCTTCATCACACGGTATGAAATAAATCCAAGAATAAGTATTGCAAAGAAGGCTATTGCCCATGCCATTATTATTTCCCAATTCATTGAACGCCTATTTTAGGACACAAGTCATTAACAGGACATTCGGAACATTTAGGATTTTTGGGACGACAGTATTTCCTTCCCAGTTCCTTTGCCACATGTGTGTATTTAACCCATGTTTCCCTGGGTAATAGTTCCATCAAATCTTGTTCAACCTTATCAGGATTAGTATGAGAAGTAAAACCCAGTCTATAGGAAACCCTTGCAATATGTGAATCAACTTCCAGCCCCTCTACTACTCCCAGAGCATTGCCCAGAACGACATTAGCAGTTTTACGACCAACTCCCGGCAAGGCAGTCAAATCATCCATATTGGCAGGCACTTCACCTCCGTGCTTTTCTACCAGTTGTTCACTAAGTTTTTTAAGCCTTTCAGCCTTGGTTTTTGACATATTAATTTTCTCTATTAACACTTGAATCTCTTCGACACTGGCTTTAGCCATAGCATGGGCATCCGGGAAACGTTCAAATAATCGTGGCGTCACTTCATTAACACGCTTATCTGGTGTTCTTGCTGCAAGCACAGTAGCCACAAGCAATTCAAAGGCATTATTAAAATTGAGTGTCAATTTGGCATCAGGGAACGCTTGCACCAACCGTTCAAACACCTTTAACGCCCTCTCCTTTAGCTCAGATTTGCTTTCCGACATATCATCTAAATTTTGATTTTTAGTTCAAAAATAACACTACGTCCCGGATTACTTATTCCAGAAGCAAAACTCCTCCAATGAAGGTCAAAGATATTATCAACACCCAAGTAAATCAGAGAATTATTTGAAATATTAAGCATAAAACCCGCATTTAAGATATTAACCACTGGCAACCCATAATCAAGTGCATACTCCAGATTGTCTTCGCTACCCGGATTATAAAGTCTGGAGGGCTTGGCATCCTGCCAATACCATTCAAAAAATATTTTTCTGTTCTTATCAAACGGAAACATTATCTGCGTAAGAACAGTAGCAGGTGGAACATGGGACAGAGGAAGTCTTTCACCGTCCACAGAGATAATCCTTCCCTGTAAATATCTGCCATCAGCCGTAATCTCCACTCGCTCAAACAATATGGCTTTAACAAAAGCAGAAAATCCTATTGCATTACCTCGTTCCACATTTGTAATGTAGTACACCCGACTTAGTTCACCTTCATATTCTATAGAATCATTGCTTACCAGAGCAGTAATTCTGTTCTTTAATGTTTGATAAACAGGCGTAAACTTTAAGTAGAAACCTTTCGGTTTAACAATTACAGGTAGTTCCCATGAATAAACAACTTCTGCTTTTAGATTACTGGATGGAATAAAGACTGTTCCAGGTTTTGAGTCAAACACCTTGGCAAGGTCATCAACATTGGGAAACTTAAAAGCCCTTCTAAATAAAAGACCTGCTTCAAAATCGCTTTCTTCATACATAATCCCAACAAAGCCACCCCAGGAAACATAGGTTTTGAATATTCTATTAGGTAAAAAAGGATAAAACTCTTTTGACTTGCCCATCTGTGAATTTATTACCATGCTTCCTCCTACCACATTAACATACGCTTTAACAGTTCCTGACAAATCACTTTTTCTATAAAAACTCAAATGAGAAACCCAAACGTCGGTACTACCCTGTGGATATCTGGTTGCTCCCTCTCTCCTAAAGCCAGTAAAGACATTCTCCAAATTAGCCCTTGAAAAGACATGCTCATACCTATTGCTAAACTGTAATCTGCCTCCATTTAAAACCTGCTTGTTTACGTTAATATGTAATCCCATTACTGTCTCAAATTGATTCCACCTCCAGGGATTATTAAACTTCCTTCTGTGCCTGCTTTCCCTGTAAAAAAAAGCCATTCCTTCAATGTCTGTTTTTGCATTTACTGAGTACCTATCTTTAGCAATTACCCATACATGTGGTCCATAATACCATTCACTATACTTGGGTTGACCGTATTTTTCCAGTGTTAATCTGTCATATCTTGGAATATTGCTTGTAGCAGTTAAATAAATCCAAAAATCATGTTTGTTAAGCTGTTTCCTTATATAACCAGCAACATGCTTATAACCAGAAGGTTTCTGTACATGTGGCTCGGGATTAGTAATAACATAATCCTGTTCCTTTGTAGCAACGTACCATTGTCTGAGCCATTTTTCACCGCCTTCCGGTAGTCTTTTACCTGCTACTATATCTCCAAATGTTGAAAATGATACGCCAATGAAAGTAGAGTCCCATGATACGTTTGAACAAAGGAACCAGCTGCGCATTGCACTGTTTAAACGGTTGACAAACTCAAAACGCCTTCCGGCAGGCTTCTTTAGTTTGAAATTAACTGTTCCACCAAGGGCTTCATTATACACATTACCTCCCTCAGACACTTCTATTTCTTCCACTACACACTGGCTCCAGAGAATAGAGTTTTGCAGATGCCCACTTCTGAATATGCTCATATTCAAGGGAACTCCTTCGGCTTGCAGCAGTATGCGGTTGGCTTCAAAACCACGAATTATAGGACTACCACCTCCCCCCTGTGACTGTTGAGTATAAACCCCTCCTTTTCCATGCAATAATCTTGCAATATTTGCAGGTTCTCCAGGCTCCACAAAAACATGATTTACATACGGAAGTGGCTCTTCACGAGTAATCTTTATGCTTATTGTATCAAGCAATACAGGCGAATCCACCGTCAAATAATTAACACCGCCTGCTAACAAAACCATGCTTAGCAACCCCATAACAGTTCACAATTGTTTGTGCACAATCAACCACAAAGTAACACAGATTCCTTTTACAGCATTTATTTTCTAATTCCCTGTGGTTCGTTTTTCAATTATAAACCACAGAGTAATGCAGAGTTCCACATAGTGTTTGTGAATATAATATTGTCTCACCCTGTGCTACTTATCTATGTGTAATTTTCTAAAGCCCCTTGGTTTGTTTTGCTTTCCAATATACAAATCTAAAAATAAAAAAGGGCGTCCCGCAATGGGACGCCCCCACAAAAGCACATCCTTTTTGTTTAAGAAGATTAATACTCAGGCATTGGTGGTGTTGTGTTCTTCTCCTTTTCAGGCTCTTCTGCCACAGTGCATTCTGTGACTAGATACATCCCTGCTACGGAAGCAGCATTTTCAAGAGCCGTTCTTACTACCTTGGTTGGGTCAATGACTCCTGCTTCAAGCAAGTTCTGGAATTCCCCAATCTTAGCGTTGAAGCCCCAATCTCCATCCTTTTCTTTAACTTTCTCCACAATAACCGAACCTTCAAAACCTGCGTTGGCTGCTATTTGCTTTAGAGGTTCTGGCAATGCCTTCTTCACAGTCTCAATTCCAAACTTCTGGTCTTCGTGCTCAACTTCCAATTCAGTGGATTCTAATTTTTGAAGAGCACGTATGTAAGCCACGCCACCGCCAGGCACAATGCCTTCTTCAACGGCAGCTCGCGTAGCACTCAATGCATCCTCAATCCTATCTTTCTTTTCTTTAAGTTCCACTTCGGTAGGTGCACCCACATAGATAACTGCAACACCACCTACCAGCTTAGCCTTCCTCTCTTGAAGTTTCTCTTTGTCATACTCACTTGTTGCTTTTTCAATCTCTGCTTCAATTTGCTTGATACGTGCCTTGATGTCTTCAGGGTCTCCTTTACCACCTATGATAGTAGTGTTTTCCTTATCAACGACAACCTTTTCTGCACGACCAAGCATGTTAAGGTCTGCATTCTCCAGTTTATAACCCTGTTCCTCAGAAACCACAGTGCCACCCGTCAAAATTGCTATATCTTGCAACATTGCCTTACGACGCTCACCAAAACCAGGTGCCTTCACAGCACATACCTTCAAGACACCACGCAACTTGTTAACAACCAATGTGGCAAGGGCTTCTCCTTCCACATCCTCTGCAATGATAAGCAACGGCTTATTGGTTTGAAGAACTTTTTCAAGAATAGGTAGCAATTCTTTCATATTGGAAACCTTCTTGTCAGTAATCAAGATATATGGGTCTTCAAGGACGCATTCCATTCTATCTGGATCAGTGATGAAATATGGCGACAGGTAACCCCTGTCAAACTGCATACCTTCCACAACATCAACATATGTTTCCGTACCCTTTGCTTCCTCAACAGTAATAACACCTTCTTTCTTTACTTTGCGCATTGCTTCAGCGATAATCTTACCTATCTCAGGGTCATTGTTAGCAGAAATGGTAGCAACTTGTTCAATTTTAGTATAGTCATCTCCAACCTGAATAGACATTCCTTTAAGTTCATCAACGACGAACTTGACAGCCTTATCAATTCCCCGCTTTAATTCAATTGGATTGGCTCCTGCTGCCACATACTTAAGACCCGCATGAATTAATGCCTGTGCCAGAACACAAGCAGTTGTTGTTCCATCACCTGCTACATCTGCTGTCTTACTTGCTGCCTCCCTTACCAGTTGAGCACCTGTGTTTTCAATTGGGTCAGAGAGTTCTATTTCTTTGGCTACTGTAACGCCGTCCTTAGTAACATGTGGTGCACCGAATTTCTTTTCAATGATAACATTTCTTCCTTGCGGACCAAGGGTTACCTTAACTGCATTTGCAAGGATGTCAATTCCCTTTAACAGTTTTTCACGTGCTTCACTTTCAAACAATATGATTTTTCCTGCCATGGCTCACTTTATTTTAAGGGTTTGAATTTAAGTCTGACCCTTTAGAATTTTTGTTTAGAGGTTGAAACTTTAGAAACTAAGTTATTCTTCAATGATTGCGTAGATGTCTGATTCACGCATTATGAGATATTCCTCTCCGTCAATTTCTATTTCCGTTCCTGCGTATTTACCAAAAAGGACCTTTTGTCCCACCTTAACAGTTGTCGGCTCATCTTTCTTTCCGGGACCAACCGCAACTACTACCCCCTGTTGAGGACGCTCCTTAGCAGTATCCGGAATAATAATGCCCGATTTGGTTACTTCCTCCTCAATGGGCTTGACTACCACCCTGTCATGTAGTGGCTTCAAACCCACCTTTGTTTGTACTTCCGTCATCGCTCATTTATTTTCAGAAATAGATATGGTCAACTAATGTGCCAAGGAAAAAATAGCGACATAGTTGCAAAGTATATGACACTATTGCAGGTTTGAATGTGCAATAATTACATATTCCCCTGCACCTCCAGAAGAATCTCTTTACCTTTATCTGTCAACACTCTGCCCCGTGGTGTTCTAACGACCAACCCTTTCTGAAGAAGGAATGGTTCAATAATATCTTCCAGTGTGGAAGGCTCTTCTCCAAGTAGAGAAGCAATGGCATTGATTCCTGCCGGACCACCACCAAAGTGCTCCCATAAGGCATTCAAAAACTTTATATCAACCTCATGTAAGCCTGTCTTATGGATACCTAACTTGACAAGCGATTTATTAACAAGCTCCTGATCAATGATTTTCGTATTTCCAACGACAGCGAAATCAACAATTCGCTTTAATAAGTTTAAGGCAATACGTGGTGTTCCTCTGCTACAGGCAGCAATTATCTTTCCTGCTTCATCGGTAATGAATACTCCAAGTTTATTAGCAGCCTGCATAACAATTTGTTTAAGTGTGTTCTCATCATATAATGAGAGCTTCAGAGTTATGCCAAACCGCGACCTTAGTGGATTGCTAACAAGGGCTGGTCTGGTTGTTGCCGCCACCACCGTAAATGGAACAAGAGGAATACGGATGCTCTGCCCATACGGACCACTCTCAACAACGTAGTCAACCACAAAATCTTCCATAGCGACCATAAGGACTTCTTCTACGGACCTTGGCAACCTGTGAAATTCGTCTATAAACAAAATATCTCCATGCTTCAGATTTGTCAATGTTGACAATAAATCTGCGGGTTTACTTATTGCAGGAGCATTAATTGCAATGAAATTCGCATCCATTTCGCGAGCTATCAAGCGAGCCAGGGAAGTCTTTCCAGTCCCCGGTGGACCAACTAAAAACACATGGTCAAGGTGAGACCTTCGCTTTTTAGCGGAATTAATAAACACCTTCAAGTTATCCACAACATCTTTAAAACCTATAAACTCATCCAAAGAAGAAGGTCTAAAGAAATCGCCATTAGGTACAAACATCCTGTCTTTCGCCATCTTTACTAAATTAGTGATGATATGTTGAACGAAAATCAAAATCAAGAACTTCTGTATCGGCTTGCTCTAAGATATGTTGATGGCATAGGAAACCAACTGGCAAGAAAGATAATTTCTTCTGGTATTCGCTTAAAAAACTTATTTGACGGCCCCCCAGATGCCATAAACAAACTTTTAAACATTGAAGGAATTGGACAACATACTATTGTTGGATTCGAGCAAAGCCGACAAACTGCCCTTGAGAAAGCCCTCCGTGTCATAGAACAATGTCAAAAGTTTGATATTAACATAACTTTCTTTGACAGAGAAGACTATCCTCCGCTTTTAAAACATTGCGACGATGCTCCCTATGTACTCACATACAAAGGATCAATGGACTGGTTCTCTCAACCTTCCATCTCAATAGTAGGCACCCGAAGACCTTCCACATACGGAATTTCTGTGACCAAAAACATAATTGAAGAACTTGCTTCTGTAGAACCAGTTATTATCAGTGGATTAGCGTATGGCATTGATAGCATCGCCCATGAAGAAGCATTAAATAGAAACCTGCCTACTGTGGCAGTTCTGGCACATGGATTACATATGATTTATCCTTCTGCCCACAAACGCCTTGCGGATAAAATAGTGCGTTCAAACGGTGCACTTGTAAGTGAATTCTTCCCTGGCGAAGGTCCTGAGAAGGAACACTTTCCCCGAAGAAATCGCATTATAGCAGGCATTTCAGAAGCCACTCTTGTTGTTGAATCCCGAGAGGACGGCGGTGCTCTGATAACAGCCCGTTTTGCTTTTGACTATGGCAGAGAAGTTTTTGCCGTGCCTGGAAGGATAACCGATGAAACATCAAAGGGCTGCTTAAAATTAATCAGAGATAATATTGCAAGTGTGGTTATTGATGCCAATACAATTATTGAGGCAATGGGCTGGGCACAGCGCAAGAAAATCTCTCAAAAGTCTCTTTTGCTGTTGCCTGAAGAGCAGGAAATATACGACCTCTTAAGGGCATCTTCCAATCCTCTCTCCGTAGAAGAAATTAGTTCTGCTCTTGGACGACCAATACCACAGGTAATGAACACCCTCCTGTTGATGGAAATGAAAGGGCTGGTCAAAGCAATGCCGGGACAGAGATTCGCGCTCTGAAGTTTACTTGGTTCTTTTTATTTCATCATACAATTCTTCAAGAGCATTAACAAGCGCTGTCCACGAAAATCTTTTCTTTTCTTGCTTAACCCCTTCTCTTAATCTATTTGCCAGCTCTGAATTAGTAAAAAACTCATAAATAGCCTTCGCTATTTGGGATGGTTCTGGCTCTACCACGAGTCCAGAAACTCCATGGGGCACCTGCTCCGGCAAACCACCAACATTGGTCACCACCATCGGCTTCTCATAGTAATAAGCTAATTGTGTTACTCCACTTTGAGTTGCACTCTTATAAGGTTGCACAACAAGGTCCGCAGCAGAGAAAAACAAATGAACCTTATCATCTGGAATAAAATAATTATAAATCAAAAATTTATTGTCAAGTCCTAACTGCGTAATCATACTACGATATTTCCATTCACTTTTGAAGTAAAACTCTCCAGCAACCACAAAAAGTACGCTCATATTCTTTAAAGGGTCTGTGGCGGCTGCTCTGATCAACAAATCAAGTCCTTTATAAGGT
>WFXT01000199.1 GCA_015490475.1 Bacteroidota bacterium | reverse complement strand
TCAGATGTGTATAAGAGACAGGTAATATTAATCACCGATTTGCCATTTCAACGTAATTTTAGCCACTGGGGAAGAAGCGGGTCCGGGAACAAGTATTTCCTTCTTGAGTACTGTTACTTCAAATCCCGAAATTTCAATTCCTGTATTAAAGTTCTTTGCTAAAGAATCAAATTTTTGTTTAATTTTCATAGCTATCTGGTCTATTAATGGCAGAGGTTCAGCCATAACTTCCGTAACTGCTTCAACAAAAGGTTCATAGCTAATTGTGTCATTGATATCTGACACTTTATGTCCTTCTGGGAAAAACACAAAAATTTTAAAGTTAATAATAACCTCCACAGGAAAAGCATGCTCATGGGTATAGTATCCCACAGGAACATAAAATTTAATATCAGAGACGCTTATTTCAGCCTCAATGCCCTTTCTTCTGTTCATTGAAGGTTTCTTTTTCTTGGGATTCAGCAGGTATCATTTCAACAACAACCTTTTGAATCCGCCTAGGTGTTTTAGTCTTAATAGTGAAGACTAAGTCTTTATATCTCACTTTTTGATTATTCTCTGGCAGGGACCCACATCTGCTCAATATTAGTCCCGCAACAGTTTCTATTCCTTCCAGCTCATCAAAATAATCAGGTGGCAAGCCCAGTTCTTGTGCCAGATATTTAAGGGAAAGCGTCCCTTTAACTTCCCATCTGCCATCGGAAAGCTTACTTATCTCTGGTTCTTCCTTGTCATATTCATCCACAATGTCGCCGACTATTTCCTCAAGGACATCTTCAAGGGTTACCAATCCCGACGTTCCTCCATATTCATCAACAACAATAGCCATCTGTTGCCTATTGTTTCTAAACATTTCCAGAAGTCGTGGAAGCGGCGTGGTTTCAGGAACAAAAAATGCATCTTTGACCAGATGATGCCATCTCCCATCACCATTGGTGTAGTCATCATTTTTTAACAGAATGTCAATAATGAAATCACGAGCTATCAATATTCCCATTATATCATCAATAGAATTACGATACACAGGATATCGTGAGAAGCGATATTTTTTAATAGTATCAACTATTTCCTCAATAGTAGCAGATGCAGAGATAGCAACCATTTCAGTACGGTCTCGCATAACTGTTCGCACAACTTTCTTTTCAAATCTCAACAAAGCCTTTATGATGGTGACTTCCTGAGACGACAGGTCCTTGTGAAGGACATGTTCTATCAACTGTTCAATCTCAACTGTTGGTGTGGGTGGTTCCTTCATGAACTTGTCCAACCACGTGAAAAGAGAAACTAACCCCCAAACGAAAGGCTTAAGGAAAATCCACGAAAACAAGATAAAGGGTGCAGACACTCTCACTATCCTTTCAGCAAATCTGTAAGAAATAGCCTTGGGAACAATCTCTCCAAAAATCAATATAATCACTGTGGTGCCAGCCACTTCCAGAACAGATGTGTAAACAGATGGTAAACTTAATGATTCCCATAAACGGAAAAATAACAGAACTAATGCAATATTTACCATATTGTTTCCAATTAACAAAGTGGCAAGTAATTTCTGTGGATATTTATCTCTTAACTGAAATATAGTTTTTGCAAGAGAAGACTTGACAACCAACTTGCGCCATCTCACTGGCGTAAGAGAAAAAATGGCAACCTCTCCTCCCGAAAAAAGTGCAGAGAGAACAATTAAAACAGCAATCCCAAGTATGTAAAACCATATACTACTACCACCTTCCACTGGCTCCTATTATTGATTGTGTACATTTACAACTATACTTAAAAAGGAAGGTCGTCTTCGGTGCTTCCCTCAGGAAGGTCATCCGAAGATAGATTATTTCTCAAAACAGGGTCAATATAATCAGTATCCTCCCCTGACATTTCAAAGGGATGTTCCATCGCCTCTTCTTGAACCTCTTGTTGCGAAGCTCCTCTTCCAGACATTATTTTTCTGTATGTATCAGCAACAACTTCAACAGAGACACGCTTTTGCCCATCTTGAGTTGTCCACTCTCTTATTCTGAGTTGTCCTTCAACAAGGACTAAATCCCCCTTTTTTATGCTTTGAGAGGCTCGCTCTGCCCTCTCTCCCCACATAATTATCGTGTGCCAATCTGTTCCTATTGTTTCATACCTGTTTTCCTGAGGGTTGAACTGAACATTACTGGTTGCAAGTCTGAATCTTATCATTGTCTTGCCATTGACATCCTTGCTTTCAGGGTCAGTGCCCACCCTACCCATGAGAATCACTCTGTTATAAGACGCCATATTATTTTCTTTTAGTACAACTCCCTAACAAAGATACAAAAAACTACTTTTACAAACGCATAACAGCCTCAATAGTATATTGCACCAATTTTTCAATAGTGGCATTGTAATCTTTTGTAAACGTTCCTGCCAATCGTCCTGCAAGAGCAACGCAAATAGTAGTGGCAGACCACCCCATTAATCGGGCTAATAACAACAGTGCCGAGGTTTCCATTTCAAAATTCGTAAACCTGAGTCCCTGATATTCAAACTGATGCAAAATCTCTGGCAGCAATGGGTATTTGATTGGTGCATAAGCCTGTCTGCCCTGTGGACCATAGAAACCAGGAGCGGTTGCTGTAATCCCTACAAATACCTTATCAGACTTCAATTTATTCACTAATTCTGGATCTGCCTTGATAAAGTATGGTGTGGGAACATGTGGTGCAAAAGTCTGAAATGCGGTTCTGATTGCTCTTTCCTCTGGGTCAGGTTCCCAGTCATAGTAATCTGCTATATTATCAAAGCCGGCTGCCCAGCTACTAATCACAAGGTCTCCTGCCTGAATCTCATTTTGTAGGGCTCCTGTTGTTCCAGCCCTTACAACTGTTAATTTTCTTCGGTCAGAACGCCATGTTTGAGTCTCTTTATCATAGTTAATAGCAACATCCAGCTCATTCATAACAATATCTATATTGTCTGTTCCTATGCCTGTACCTATTACTGTAAGACGTTTATTCCCTATGAATCCTGTAACAGTCCTAAACTCTCTTTTTCTCCTTTCAACTTCAATTCTATCAAAGTGTTTTATAAATTTGTCCACTCTACCCGGGTCTCCCACAAGAATAACAATATCGGCAATATCATCACCTGAAACATTCAAATGATAAATTCTTCCTTCATCATTGAATATTAACTCAGATTCTGCAAGCTTCATTTTGCTTAATTTTGATGATAAAATTAAGAACGATGACGAGAGTACCAAATCTGGACTTATCCTCAATTCTGGTTCCAATTGACTTTTCAGAGTTTTCTCTGGCTGCTCTGGAATTCGCCAGATTATTCGCAGAAAAAGCTCAATCAAAGGTCTATTTAATTCATGTCATTGAAACCTATGAATACAATGTAGCTATTGACCTCCCCATTGAAATTGACATAAAACAGGTTATTAGAGAAGGCATTGAAAAGAAACTATCAGAAGTGGCAGAACAATATCTAAAACCTTTCAATATTGAATATGAGACCATCATTGCAGAGGGTAAGATTTACAAAGCGATAGAAAAAACTGTCATTGACAAAGGGATTGGCTTAGTAGTAATGGGAACTCGCGGTGCCTCTGTATCCTTTGTGGAAGACCCCGGTAGATATGTTCTCGGCAGCAATGCTTATCGGGTTGTTCGTACAGCTCCATGTCCTGTAATAACCCTTTCCAAAAGGAAAGAACCTTTACAAATCAAAAAAATCGTCTTGCCTCTGGATGTAACAAAAGAAACTACTCAGAAAGTAGGTATAGCCATTCAATTAGCCAAGCTATTCAATGCTACCATACACGCCATTTCCGTTTCTTCCCTATGGGATGAGTACTTGCATGACATATCACGACTCAAATGGCTGTTAGACAGGGTAGCGGAAGAAATAAAGCGTGAAGGTATTCCTGTCGTTACTCACATGCTACGACATGATAAAGTATCCAAATCAGTAGTTGAATATGCAGACAGTGCAGATGCAGATTTGATATTAATAATGGTAAGGCAAGAAAGAAAATGGAACGAGATGATTATCGGTTCTACTGCTCGTGCCGTCATTGAGAATGCCACTGTGCCGGTGATGAGCATCAAACCTGTAAAACCAGAATAAATTCAAAAAGGACTTTAAGAATGATTTGTGGGCCCGCCAGGGATCGAACCTGGGACCGATGGATTATGAGTCCACCGCTCTAACCGCTGAGCTACGGGCCCCTCTATCCAGACCTTTAAAACAATAGAATAATGAATAAGAGTTCCCTGCACTGGGATGATTTGGCGCCCGAACAAAAATGGGAAGGTTTAAAGTTCTTAACATCTATCGTTGATTTTACAAGCCTCAATCCCACAGATAACAAAGACACTCTACTTCAGATGAAAGAAAAAATAGAGACACTCCATGAACTTGGCTTGCCGTCTCCTTATGCTATATGTGTCTATCCCTATCTGGTGCCCCACGCCAAAGAAATCTTTAACCTCCCCATAGCATCCGTTGTTAGTTTCCCAGATGGGATGGACCTGCCAGAACAGAAATCCCTTGCTACAAAAGTTCTAATAGATTATGGCACAGATGAAATAGATATGGTCGCCTACCTTGGAAACATTTCAAACGAAGACCTAACTGAATTTCTAAATGACATACAAAGCGTGGTATCTGCTTCGGATGGCAAACCTGTTAAATTAATTTTTGAAACTTCTTTTTGGCAGGATGACAATTTTCTTGCTTATGCGAGTTATTCAGCCCTTTCACACGGTACAACTTTCCTTAAAACCAACACAGGAAAACATGGGCAGGGGGCAACTACACATCATGCCTCTTTATTTGCTCACGTAGTGAAAAATTTTTATGAAAACACAAAACAAAAAAGGGGGGTTAAAGTTTCGGGTGGGATACGCACAGTGGCTCAGGCATGGGAACTAATTTCTGTCATCACCAACATTGTTCCGTGGTGTGACAAGCCAGATTATATTCGCATCGGTGCAAGCAAACTAATAGACAATATCATTGAAGAAGCACGAAAATTAAGAGGATAATTCATTCCAGAGGCGACGCCCTACTTCTGCTATTCTTTGCCAATCC
>WFXT01000198.1 GCA_015490475.1 Bacteroidota bacterium | reverse complement strand
TTTGCTAATTCACGACCAATTCTACCTGCACCAATAATACCAAGGGTTTTGCCTTCCAGCTCAACACCGTTACTATACTTCTTCTTCAACTCCTTGAAATGGATATGCCCTTTCTGAGGCATTTCCCTATTTGATAAATGCAAATTGCGAGCTAGTGTTAACATATGTGCAAAGGCTAACTCAGCAACAGACCGAGCATTTATCCCTGGTGTGTTCTTAACTATTATTCCCCTTTGTCGTGCATATTCAACATCAATATTATCAAGTCCAGTACCCGCCCTAATAACAAGTTTCAAAGCTGGCAAACTATCAATCAAGTCTTTTGTGACCTTCGTAGCACTTCTGACAACTAATATTTCTATCGTTTCTTCATATCCCGATATAGTATCTACTATGTTATACCCCTTTTCCTGCAATTGCTTTAGCGCATCTGGATGCAGTCCATCTGGAATGGCTATGGTCATATATTACAGTTCATCAATCAAGAGCCTGATACTTCCATTACCAATAAAATAAAGTTTTCCAAAAGGCTGATCAAGCACTTCAAGAAAGCCTGATAAGTCAAGAGCTAAGGCAATCGGAATATCGTAATCAGTTAATATCCATTCAACACCTATCATTCCGACAGGTCCTACGTCGATATCCGAGACCCGTCCACTACGATAATGGTCATATAATAACCAGTTTCCGTAAGGATCAGGATGATCATACCATGCCTCCCATACTAATGATCCATAATTAACCTGTCCTCCAAAACCTAAGTACCAATGAAATCCAGAAAGGGCCCCAAGGTTAAATCCAGAAAAAATAGGTTGATAAACAAATTGCAAGCCTATTCGCCTGCCACTCGTATAATATCCAGTCCAGGAAACAAGGTTATCTTCTGGATGAGGTTTAGCTGCCAATGCTGCCTTTTCTGCCCGCTTGCCTGCCCAGGTAGACCACCAGAACACAGTTGTTCCGAAATTTATTTCAATAGCGCTACTTCCCTGATAAAGCTTTAAAGTTAATCCTGAAGGGTCACCTCCCCGCAAACCAATTCCCGTACCCGTATATTGAGCCACCGTCATCAATGCGGTAGCCAACCATAATACACCCCCAAGTATCACAAATTTCACATTCATCTTCATCTTCACATTATTTTTTCATGATTCAAAGTTACACATCTTTCTCGTTATCATGTTTGACTTCTGGGTTAATTACTACCCGAAAGTCTAATTTTGTAACATAACTGCTACTTTTTACCCTAAATCATGATAGTCAATGAAGTTGATGTCTATAAATGCGGGTTTTTTCAAGCTTGATGGTGGTGCTATGTTCGGTGTTGTACCACGAGTAATTTGGGAAAAATTAAATCCTCCGGATGAGAAGAACTTATGCACCTGGGCAATGAGATGTCTATTAATAGAAGTTCAGGACAGGCGAATTTTAATTGACACTGGCATAGGAACGAAGCAATCCGAAAAGTTCTTTAGTTACTATGAACCGACAGGTGGACCCATAGAAAAAGCATTAAGAGAAAAAGGTATTGAACCAGAGACCATAACGGACGTCATTCTGACCCATTTGCATTTTGACCATTGTGGTGGAGCCATCACTAAAGACAAAGACGGCAATTTAGTGCCCACATTTCCTAATGCCACTTATTGGTCCAATCATAGACATTGGGACTGGGCTATGAAGCCAAACCCTCGGGAAAGGGCTTCATTCCTCAAAGAGAATTTTGCGCCATTGGAAGAATGGGGCAAGGTGAAATGGCTGTATGACAATGATGAACTTATTCCTGGTGTTAAAGTTCATTTTGTTTATGGACACACGGAAGCAATGATGCTCGTTAGAATTTCCCTCAAAAAGGGCAAAGACCTCATTTATATGGCGGATTTAATTCCTTCTGCTGCCCATGTGCCTCTGCCTTATGTAATGTCTTATGATGTTAGACCACTGGAAACCCTTAAGGAACGAGAGAAATTTTTGAAGGATGCCTTGGACAATGGGCACATCTTGTTTTTTGAGCACGACCCTCACAATGAATGTGCTATACTCCAAGAAGGAAAACGATACCCCGTCGTTTCTCGTTTATTAACACTGGAAGAAGCAATAGATGGATAGAGCACGTTCATGGAAACCACTACTATATGCCCTGCTGGTCGCAGGAGGCATGGTCATTGGGTATAAACTTCACAAGGACTTATATCCTCAACAGGAACTTATTTCAAAGCACCGCACTGAAAACAAAATAGACACACTGTTACAGTTAATTCAGGAACGATATGTGGACAGTATTTCAACCGATAAATTATTAGACATAGCCATCAGGAAATTGCTTGAAGAACTGGACCCCCATAGCGCATATATGGACAAAGAATCTCTGGAAGAAGCAAAAATAGCATTAGAAGGCGACTTTGAAGGCATTGGCATCCAGTTTTATATAGTTCAAGACACCATTATGGTCATACAGGTTATTCCTGGGGGACCGTCCGAGTTTGCTGGATTACAGCCAGGTGACAAAATTATTAAGATAGACACCTTGGATGTGGCAGGAAAGGGCATAACAGCCAGTAAGGTAGTTAAATTACTCAGGGGCAAAAGAGGGTCAAAGGTTAAAGTCACTGTATTGAGAAGTGGTTTAGATACACCTTTGACTTTCACTATTGTCAGAGATGTGGTAAAAGTGTCAAGTATTGAAGCCGCTTTTATGTTAGATGATTCCACAGGTTACATAAGGCTAACAAATTTTGCTCAGAATACACCAAGTGAACTACGGGAAGCCCTTCAGGAACTTCTAATGAGAGGTATGAAACAGCTAATTCTGGATTTGAGGGGTAATCCTGGCGGCTATCTTCAAATTGCGGTGGAAGTAGCGGATGAGTTCCTTGCAGGTAAAAAACTGGTAGTATATACAGAGGGCAGGAACCATAAGCGACAGGAATATTATACTTCCAGACCTGGGCTTTTTGAAAAGGGTAAATTAGTGGTATTAGTAGATGAAGGAACTGCCTCGGCTGCTGAAATATTAGCCTCTGCCTTGCAGGAATGGGGAAGAGCTAAGTTGGTGGGCAGACCAACATTTGGGAAAGGGCTGGTTCAAGAGCAATATATGATGCCTGACCGATCAGCAGTTCGGCTGACAGTGGCACGATACTACACACCATCAGGAAGAAGCCTTCAAAAACCATATAAAAGTCCGCTTGTTGAGAGTAAAGATTCTGCTACTAAAACATTTTTTATTACTCCTGCCGGCGATACTCTTTACCACGAAGGGGGCGTCCAACCTGACATTTATGTAGAACCTGACACTTCACTACTTATGAATCCATTGCTTATCAAATTAAGTTCGTCTGGTGCTCTGATACAATTTGCATATCACTATGCAAGTAATCATGGCAAAGAGCTTAAGACTAAGTTTGGTGACCCTGAGGTGTTTGCAGAAGAATGGCAACCGGATGAAAAATTCATACAATACTTCCTTTCATGGTTAAAGCAAAATAAAATAGATGTGTCACAAGAAGAGTTAAACAAGTATGGAAAGCCTGTTTTCAGCTTAATAAAAGCGCACATAGCCAGACAATTATGGGGCACTGATGGTTTCTACATTGTAAGAAGTAAAGACGATTTAGCAATCAAGAAGGCTCTTGAAGTCCTTGCAAGCCATAGTTCATAAAACTTATTTATTTTCATATCGCATTATTTAACTTGGTCAATCATGCATAAACAGGATTCGACGAAAAACAAAACTGACGCTTTGCATTTTCTTATAGCAGGATATTATGGGTGGCAAAACCTGGGCGACGAGCTTATTCTGTGGCAAATAGTCAATGACCTCAAAATCTTATTTCCCACTGCAAAAGTAACTGTGTGGACAAATAATCCATCGCAAACAAAAGAATGGGTTAACGCAGATACCATTCGTTATGACAAGGTAGAAGAACTTTCTCGCCTCATTAAAAATTCTGTTTCACATATTATAGTGGGTGGTGGTGGGCTAATTCAAGACTACGTGTCTCTATCGTTCCATGAATTATTCTCCTGCTATAAGCCAAGACCAGCAAATTATATTTTACCTGCTCTAATTGGCAAATATTATGGTAAACCGGTATTTTTCTGGGCACAGGGTTTGGGTCCAATTCACACCGAGGAAGGGATGTTGTTCACAAGATTATATCTTTCCCTTGCAGATGCAGGCACATTCAGGGACCAGGACTCTTTCCTGCTGGCTGATTCCCTGTTGGGAGGAGAACATAATTTTGCAATAGATGTTGACCCTGTGGTAGCTTTAGACACCCGCAAATTTTTGGATTCTTTGGGGCTTCAAGAATTTACTATAAAGAACTTAGTCCAACAAAAGACAAACAAAGATAAAGTAAAAATCGGTATAAATCTAAGACATTTTTTTGGTCAAGAACAGCTTGCCATTACTTATATTTTGGAAATATTAAAAGTCCTCTCCCAACATTTCAGTAATATAACTGTTGTTCCAATTCCTTTTGACCTCTCGGATGACCAATCTGCATTATCAAAGCTTATCTCATACTTAGACGACCAAAATATTGAGGTTGACCCATCTCCTCTAAATAAACCTTCCTTCTTGACTTCAATAGATCATTTGCAAAAAAGCAACCTTTTCATTGGAATGAGACTGCACTCTGTTATAATGGCATGTAAGTTCAACATACCCACGATAGCTCTATCCTATGATCCAAAGGTCAAGAACTTTTGTAACAGATATAAAATAGCCTATATTTCTCTTGAAGATAAGAGCGAAACCTCTTTAGATGAAGTGAAAACAGAACTTATCAACAAAGTTTTAGTTCAAATGTCTCAAAAGGATTATATTTCATGCTTACCAGAATACCAAACTCCCAAATTATTTAGAGAGTTCGTAATGAATTCAACACTCAGTCATTCTTATACCTTGCCAGACTACTTACTTTTTGAGCATAAGTATAACAGGTTAAAACACCTATATGACAATCTTACTAATAGTAAGGCATTCAAACTTTTAAACCTGTACTATAAAAG
>WFXT01000197.1 GCA_015490475.1 Bacteroidota bacterium | reverse complement strand
TTTTAGCATAACTTCGTAGAAAATATAGAAAGTGGGCACCAATATGGCACCAAAGGGCAATATCAAAATTACAACAACCTGTAAACCAGATAATTATAAGCAAAGAAAACCGACCCTGGCGGGGGCACTTTTTGGTAGAATTTGTAGAAACCCAAAATTAAAACATGCTGGTTTACAGGGCGTTCTTGATAGAAAAACTTGGCACCATTTTGGCACCTTTTGGCATTTGGGCACCTATTTGGCACCCTCTGCGCCTCACGAGCATCAGGCATGGCTCGGTAAAATCGCCGAGCCATGAAATGGAAATTCTCTCTCAAAACCAGAGGTTCTTTAGCAACCATTTTACTGGAAGTGCGTCGTGGACGCCGATACAGGCTATCAACAGGAATAAAAATCAAAAAAACTGCGTGGGACAGTAGGAGACAGAGAGTAAGAGACTGGTTTACAGGGGCTAAGGAAATTAACGCTCTATTAACAGAGATAGAACGTGATTTGATTGGAGCCTATGCACGTAATCCGCACCTTACTATTGAAGACATTAAGAGGATAGTCCTAAGGCAGAATTCACATTCCTTAGACCTGTTGGGCTACATGGACGAGTTTATTGAGCGACGTAAAGGGCTTGTTTCTTATCAGACATGGAAAAATTATAGACGGGATAGGAACAGGATTGCGGAGTTCTTAAACGGAAAAGCTAGATTACTGTTGGAAGACGTTAATGCTGAATTTATTGAAAACTTGGTCAAGCACCTCAGAAATAAAGGATATGCTGATAATACCATAGCGGGAATCTTGAAATTTCTAAGAACAGTAATGTTTGACGCTCATAAGAGAGGATTATGCAATCGTCCATCCATTTCGGTGAAGTGGATTGAAACAGAGAAACACGTTTTAACCCTTGAAGAGGCAAAGCAGCTCATCAAATACTATGAAGAGACACATAATCCAACACACAAAAAGCACCTAAGATGGATTCTTTTTATTCTTTTGACTGGCTTAAGATGGGGAGATATGAACAGGTTAAAATGGAAGCACATTCAAGGCAATAGAATCGTACTGCGCATGGGAAAAACAAAAAGACTTGTTTCAATTCCGCTTTCAAATAGAGCAAAGAGCTTATTGCCTCCCAGAGGAGGGGAAGAAGACACTGTCTGGCAATTGCCAACTAATCAAGTTGCTAACAGGCTACTTCGCCAAATTCTTTCCGAAGCTGGAATAAATAAGCACATGACCATACATGCCCTCAGGCATTCCTTCGCTACAATTTCTCTGGAACTGGGAATGCCCATTGAGGTAGTACAAAAAATACTTGGACACACAAAGATTTCAACAACCCTCATTTACACCCACATCGTGGACAAACGAAAAGAAGAGGAAATGAAAAAGTGGGACCAGTTATAATGATTACACCTTGTATATATCAACAATGAACATTACTCCTTCATTAAAATCAATTGTAGCAATAACTTCAACAGAACCAATACGGAAAACATAGAATCTTTTACCTCCAATTTTCTTAATGTCTGCTATGTCGTGTAATGCAGCATTCGTGGTTATATTGTCCCTGATATGCTTAAATTTAGATTTAATTCTCTCCTTAAGCGAGGGATTGCTCCTCTCAAGTTCCTTCATAAAACGAACAGATCTCTGGGTTGATAAGACTACCCTGTTAATTTTGAATTCCTCTTTCATATTCTATATCTCGTCAATGGACACATTCTCACTAAAACCATGTTTG
The DNA here is from genome assembly GCA_015490475.1 of Bacteroidota bacterium. Lineage (GTDB taxonomy): Bacteria > Bacteroidota > Bacteroidia > JAADEI01 > JAADEI01 > JAADEI01. The sequence continues at coordinate 500 of WFXT01000197.1, read as the reverse complement.
GAATGATACCATGCATAAACCAATCCCGCAATGCGTTGAAACCTACTAACCAGCTCCCGCAATCTTTCTGCCAAGGGATGTTCTACCTTCGTTATTAAATTAGCGACATAGTCCAGAACATCATGCATGTCTGTGTCTTGCCCAGAGGGGAAAAAGGCGTGATAAATAGATTCCAAGTCATTCTCTGATAAACTTCCATTTTCCAGCATTGTTTCAAGGTCATCAACAATTGCAATCATATCATCCATTAAATCATGAAGATGGACAATAAGTCTTTGAAACTTCGCTTCTATCGCTTCACTGTACTTTGAAACCTCTTTTAAAACCAACATGCTACCTACCAACCAGTTAATTGTCCCATACATCACTTATGATAACACACCTGTAAACCAGACAGTTCCACTCACCTTGTACATTCATTGTACAACCTTGTACATCTATTGCACAACCTTGTACATTTGTTGTACAACCCCTTGTACAAACCTTGTACAACCTTGTAC
>WFXT01000196.1 GCA_015490475.1 Bacteroidota bacterium | reverse complement strand
TATGAATATATATGTCAAGACAAAAGCAGGTATTGACACCCCAGAGGTTAAAGTGGATTGGATTATTAAAGTTTCACAAAACACAGGCATAGACTGGAAAAACACAACAATTGTGTATTATCCCGAAGCAGTGGAACCACAACAGTCAAAAGTCAGAAAATCACCTTACAAATACCTCGTTATTTCTGCAGAGGCATACCGTGTTTATAGACCTCTATTTAGAAGACGGCGTGGCAAATTGTATGCACCCAGATTCGGTGGAGAAGTTCAAATTCCTGCAGAGGAAACAACTTCTAAATTTACACTGGCAAAAGAGTCAATAGGTGCTCCAGAAATTTCCATAGAAGAATCCAAACTTTTGCCGACCATACTTCGGATTCGCAATGCCACCATTCTTGATGGTTCCGTACGGTCCTTCAATGTAATCAGCAAATTTGTCCATAATGCAACTATTGATTTGTATGCCTTCTCTGGTTCAGACCTTGCAGTTTACACTCTCACGCTACATCGCAAACAAATAGAACCCATAATAGCCCATTCTGTTTCCTTGTTTTATAACGGAAATCTTATGGGCAAAAGAAATCTTTCCGTGGAAGATATGAGCGAGACCATTATCAGGATTCCACTTATTTCACATCCCCTTGTCAGAGTGAAAACACAAAAGGTGGAAGAAGTTGAAAAGAATTCCTTGCTCAGGAGAACAAAGACTGTCCGATTTTCTGTAGTTGTTTCATCAACCGCCCCTGATACCCTAACTCTTACATACTCTACCCTTTTGAATCTCAAATCAAAAATGCTTAACTATTCAATTAAAGGCATGGAGGCATTCCCCGCCCATAAAACCACAAAAGGAACGGAAACCTACATAGATTGGAAGATAACCATACCTCCTTCACAAACAATCAACCTTACCTATGAATTCATCTTCTCCACAAAACGCAAATATGAAATAGTTGTTTCAACTTACTACAAAGACGCTTTTTAGCCTTATTTCAATAAGGCTCTATGTAAGTGCTTGTTGGTTTATTTCACTAATTCTTACTCTTCAAGTCTTTCAAAAGTTCTTTCTTAAACTTCCTTTCTGCCACTGGCAACAGAATTAATTTAGAGTTGGGAATTGCTTTTGGAAACACTGAAGTATAATACTTTCTTATAATTTCCTGCTTTTCTTCTTCCAGCGTGAGCCATTGTTCAATAGCCTCTTTGGCTTCTTCCTCTGTCATGTTCTGTCTTTTGTCCCTGAGTTGTTTCCTGAATTCTCGTCGCTTTTTATGTATGGCACGCAGTTCTTGGAGATATTGCTGATAGAGGGGCTTAAACTTCTCTGCCTCTTCAGGGGTGAGTTTCATGAACTGTATTACGAACTCTGTTCGTTTAGCCTCAATTTCTTTGATTTTTTCTTCAGAGGGTTGTTGGGCATTAACCAAGAAAGGCAAAGCAAAAGCAAGAACCGAGGCTAAAATGAATGTCCTCATGGCTTCTGGATTTTACGGGTTATTGATTTAATGCAAGGGCTTCAATGACCAATTCTGTTTCCACTTCGTCAAGTATGTATTCTTCAACCAATTGTTGGTTGTTGACTTGTTCGCTTTTCACAAACAGTATTTCCAGAAGTGGCGGAACGGCAAGCAAGAAACTCACAACCGCAACAGTAGTAACCAATGCTTTAACAGTGGCTTTTCTACGTCGTCGCTTCTTCAGTCTCGCAGGAAGACTCTCAAAGTAACCTTCCGGAGGGGTGAACTTTATCATTGTTCCCTGTTTGTATGTTCCAATTTTATAGACGTTTCCGGGGAAACAATGTTTAGTCCTTTCAATTTGCTTTTCAATTTATTAATGGTTTGGTGGTAAGTAACACGGGCAGTGCTTTCCGAAATGCCGAGCCGTTCGGATATTTCCCTAAACGACAAGCCCTCAAAGTGCCTTAATGAAAACACTGACTTTTGTCTGGGAGGAAGCAAAGCAATCTCTTTTAGAACCTCTTCATAAGCAGATTCAAAATCAACATACGGGTCTGCCTTTACTCGTTCTAAATACCAGTCTTCATAGTTAGAAAAAGGGTGAAAAATTTTGAATCGCCTTCTCTGTTTCCTCAGAAAAGAAATTGCCTCATTATATGCTATTCGGTGCAGAAAAGTCTCAAGCGAACTCTCACCTCTAAAATTCTTTAAGCCTTTCCATGACTTTAAGAAGGTTTCCTGAAGGACATCGTCGGCATCCTCGTGCGTGTGAACAATGTATCTGATGAAACGATATAGAGGCTCAGCAAAGTGTTTGACAAGCAATTCAAATGCAAACTCTTTGTCTTCCTCCCACAGAGATAAAATCTCTCTTTCTATGTCTCTTTTAGTTCTCACAAAATTTTAGACGAGCAATTCTTAAAAATGTTTAGTCGCTGTCCTATGCAATCCTCACAGGCATCAATGGTGTTCTTGAACAGCCATACCAATAAACAATGACGAAAGCATAGTGAATATGTATGCCTGAATAAACGCAACAAGGATTTCAAGGAAGAACAAGAAAATCAGGAGAGCCACAGTAATTACAGAAACGCCATAACCCGCAATAACACTTATTGCACCGAAAATGAAAATCATGGACAGAATGGAAAGCATACTCATGTGTCCACCAAAAATGTTAGCAAAAAGACGGACAGCAAGAGCAATGTGTTTTGAAAAAACACTAATAATTTCAACTATTGGCATTATGGGAAGACCAAACTTGAGCCACCACGGGACACCCGGCGTGTTGAATATGTGCTTCCAATATTCTTTATTTGCGTTGGAGTGAATTATAACGAAAGTAAACAACGTTAAAGTGGCAGTTATTGAAATGTTCCCAGTAATATTAAATCCCAAGGGTGTTAAACCCAGCAAATTTGAAGTCAGAATAAAGAAGAACGCCGTAAGGAGGTATGGTAGGAATTTATAATGCTTTTCGCCAATTGTGGGTTTGGCAACTTCATCTCTTATGAATAGAATAACTGGTTCAAGGAGCCGTTGCATTAAAGAACGGGGCGGTGAATACGGGTCCCTTGAATACGTCCGTGCCACAGGAATCATAATTAGCAATAGCAAGATGGCAGCCAATATAGCCTGAAATACCGTCCTTGTAATAGAAAAGTCATAAACGGGAATGTCTAAAGGATTGCCGTTTTCATCTACAGCAACAATATAAGGTTTTCCGAGTTTAGACCTCTCTATTTTGTAGCCGTTATAATGCTCATTATAAATCAGATATTTTGAACTGAAAATTGACAAGCCTCTTTCAGGAGAATACACAATAATGGGCAGGTAGAGACTAATGTGTTTGTTGCCAACAGTAGCAAAATGCCATTGATAGTCATCCAGTAAGTGGTGGAAAATCATGTGCCCCGGGTTGAAGCCTTCCTCACTATGTCCCCCACCTGCATATGTTCCCACAGATGCCAATAACAGCCCTAATAGTATTACAAGCCTTTTCATACTACTGTGCTCTTTTTTGCAAAGTTAAGTCAAGAGCAGTAAAGCAAATTTTCTTCAATAACTTTGTTAACATGGGTATGTTCGGAAAGACAGTCAAGGAGGAATTGAATGCCATCTGGGCAGAGCAATGGTTGTCAATGCTTGAAGAGTTAAAGGAACGTCGTGAAAAGGTTTTTCAAGGGGGAGGTCCCAAAGCGATAGAACGCCAACACAAGAAAGGCAAGATGACCGCCCGTGAACGGGTGGAATATCTGCTGGACAAGGACAAACCATATTTTGAAATAGGGACCTTTGCCGGTTGGGAGATGTATGAAGAATGGGGTGGTTGTCCTGCAGGAGGCACAGTGGTTGTGTTGGGATATGTATCAGGACGTCAATGTGTAATAGTTGCTCATGATGCTACTGTTAAAGCAGGGGCATTTTTCCCAATTACCATAAAAAAGAATTTGAGGGCACAGGAAATTGCCATTGAAAACAGGCTTCCTATTATCTATCTCGTTGATTCGGCAGGAGTATTCTTACCTATGCAGGATGAAGTCTTTCCAGATAAAGAACATTTCGGCAGGATGTTCTATAACAATTCCCGAATGAGCGCTATGGGAATTCCGCAGATTGCAGCAATTATGGGCAGTTGCGTAGCAGGGGGAGCCTACTTGCCCATTCTTTCTGACGAAGCGTTAATAGTGGAGAAAACAGGCTCTGTATTCCTTGCGGGTCCATATCTTGTCCGAGCAGCAATAGGTGAGATAACGGACGAAGAAACACTTGGCGGTGCTACTACACATACGGAAATTTCTGGAGTAACAGATTACAAATGCAAAAATGACAAAGATTGCGTTGATAAGATTAAAGCCATTATGGACAAACTGGGACCGTTTCCGAAAGCAGGCTTTAACAGGGAACAGCCGAAGCCTCCTGTCCGACGCCCAGAAGAAATATATGGTTTGCTGCCCCCAGACCCCACTATGCAATATGATATGTATAAAGTCATTGAAACAATTGTTGATGCCGATTCCTTTGTGGAATACAAAAAAGGGTATGGACCTACCATAATTACGGGTTATGCACGTATT
>WFXT01000195.1 GCA_015490475.1 Bacteroidota bacterium | reverse complement strand
GGTGTTAGAAGATGGGTCAAACTTGACCGAACGCGCTTCCATGAAATCAGTTGGAATCAAAACTCCATAGGTGCGTGTGAAGTTTGTATATTGAGCATTCAATGAAAATACCATTAATACTAACCACAAATTAGTCCCCTTTAATAACCACTTCGTAATCATTTTGGCTTACTTTTTACTCCCCTTTAAAACAAGACAATCATATTCTTTTTAGCAAAGATACAAATAAATTTCTCTAATGAGTTCTATTTGTTCTTATCTTTATGTCTTTGTTTATCGTTCTTAGTAGGTGTGGTCGATTGTGTATTTTGTCGTACATTGCCCTTTTGAGTGTTCTGCTGAGATTTTCGTTTTTTATCAGTGGAAACATTTTGTTGTTGTTCTGCCTTCTGGATTTGCTTTTTTAACTCATTAAGGATTGCAGTATCTTCCTTTAGGCGCCAACCTTTATAAGTTTCGTCAAGGGATTTCAATATGAAGTCAAGGTCTTTATCCAGTTCGGGGTCATATACGGTCTTCAAGTCATATCCCAAAAAAGAACCGAGAGATTGCCAATAAATAGCAGAGAAACCACTTTTGTATTCTTTCAAAATGTCATATAAAGTTTTTCCTGTTTCTCTTTGAATCAGTTTAACAAGTATTTTACCCTGCCTGACAGTAAGACTTTTCAATGGTTCTTCAAATTCTTCCCTGAGTCGCTTCTCAAGGCTTTTAAGATATCTTTTCTTTTGTCTTTTTGTTTTCAACTTTGCCAGAGAATCCTCAATTTCTCTGTAGAGCGCTGCAGCAGCAACAGCATAGGGATAAACTTTCATAACGTCATATTTCAGCCTGAGCCATCGCCAGTATTCTTTAAAATTACTGGTTCTTTTTTCGGCAATTACAATTGGAGAAAGATTATATACGTAAAAAGTGTCTCCGGTAACTGTATCAACAACCATCTCTGCTACTTCCTGACTATATGCTATATTAGTACCAGCATATATTGACAAGATGATAAAGAGTAAAGCATTCAATATTCGCAACGTTCTGCTCAACGCCTTCACCTTAAGTGTTTTCCTTTATTATGCCTGCTCACAGTCCGAAGATACAAACTTTGTTCCAAATTATAATAACGTAATACAGAATGCGACATATGTGGGTAGAGAGACGTGCAAAAACTGTCATTTTGACAAGTATTCAACTTTTGTAAAATCAGAGATGGGTTTTGGCTGGCGTCCCGCTATTAAGAAAAATTCTGTATATAAAGAAATCAGAGCGATTGTTTACGACAGTTCCCGCAATTTTTATTATTTACCAATGTGGATTAATGATACTTTGTGTGTTCTGGAATTCAGACTTTCGGGACAAGACACAGTTTTTAAAAGGCTTGAATGTGCAGACTATTTCGTTGGTTCTGGGCAACATACACAATCAAATATTCAGATGCGTGGGAAGGGATATTTATACCAACTTCCCATAACATATTATGCACAACGAGACACATGGGACATGGCTCCCGGCTTCAAAAACAACAATACGAGATTTTTTAGAGCCATAAAGCACGAGTGCATAACATGCCATAATGACCTGCCAACTCCCGTACAGGGTAGCGAACATAAATTTATCAACGTTCCCCATGGTATTGGTTGTGAGCGTTGCCACGGTCCGGGCAGTATTCATGTAGAGTTTAGAAGCAGTGGTAGAGAGACACCTCGTGACCCTCACACAAATGCAGATTTAACCATAGTGAATCCTCGTCATCTTCCTAAAGAATTGCAGATGTCCATTTGCATGCGTTGCCACCTTCAGGGTACAGCAGTTCTTTTGCCGGGAAAGACCTTTTATGATTTTAGACCGGGAATGCATATTACTGAAGTAATGGACATATTTACTCCTGTGTTCAGTGGCGATACAATAATAATGGCTTCACAGGTTGAAAGGCTTATGCAAAGCAAATGTTATCAGGAAAGTAATCTCACATGCATTACCTGCCATGACCCACATGTATCTGTAAGAACCGTGCCTATTGAGCATTTTAATACACAATGTAAGAACTGCCATGGCGGTGACGATGCCTGTGGAAAGTCCCTATCTGAAAGAATATCAACAAACAACAACAGTTGCGTGGGGTGTCATATGCCCAAGCGGGGCAGTGTTGATATTCCTCATGTGGCAATAACAGACCACAAAATAGGAATACATCAAGAA
>WFXT01000194.1 GCA_015490475.1 Bacteroidota bacterium | reverse complement strand
GGGTGGTAAGGGTCGGCATTTTTGTTTTTAAAATAACAAATTTAGTTTTCAATAATGATGATTTCCGTCCTTCTGTTAAGGGCTCGTGCTTCTTCTGTTGTGTCTTTGACAAGTGGTTTAGTAAAACCATAGCCTTTATAGGTCATTCTATCTGGTGAGATGCCCTTTGAAACAAGATAATCATATACGCTTTTGGCTCTTTTTTCTGATAGGGTCATGTTATATTCAAAACTTCCCACATCATCTGTGTGCCCTGCAATCTCAATTTTAACATTTGGATTTTCTTTGAGGAACTCAACCAATTTGTCCAGTTCGTGTCTGGATTCTTCAGTAAGTTCATAAGAATCAAACTTGAAGAATATATTTCTAAGAGTCATTGTAGCTCCCTGCTTTATTGGGGACAGCTTAATGGTTAGATGATATGGCTTGAAAGCAAGGGAGTCATGCAAGGCAAAATGTTCTGAGTAGAAAAGGAAGCCTTTTGCAGAAGCGTGTAATCCATATTCCTGTCCTGAAGGAAGGCTAAGCAGGAATTCTCCAGTGACGGGGTCTGATTTGGTTTGTGAGACTACTTCGCCACTTTTGAGATTTGTTAATTCAAGGGTTGCTGAAATGGGTCTTCCTGTTTCGGCATCCAGCACCTTACCTTTGACGTAGGTCACTGGTGTTGGACGTGCTTCTTCATACAATTCAAAGACATACAAATCCATTTTTCCGTATCCCCCAAGTCTATCAGAAGCAAAGTAAGCCCATCGTCCCGACGCACTTACTATCAAACTGCTCTCTTCGTTTTCCGTATTTATTGGATATCCAAGGTTTTTAGGTTGACTCCATGTTCCATCTTTCTGTCGTCTTGCAACAAAAATGTCTGCCCTACCCATACCAGGGTGCCCCTCCGAAGCAAAATATAGAGTTCTACCATCTGTATGTAAAAATGGTGAGAAGTCATCTTCTGGAGTATTAATAGGGGGGCCCAGATTAACTGGTTCTGACCAGCTTCCATCTTCTTGCTTGATACTATACCATATGTCTCTGCCCCCTAAACCACCAGGTCTATTACTTACAAAAAATAGGACTCTGCCATCGGGCGATATAGACGGTTGCGATTCCCAATATTGAGTATTAATAGGAGGTCCAAGATTAACAGGTTTTGTCCACCTGCCCCCTATACGCTGTGTTACATAGATGTCGCAACTTCCATGCCCGTCTCTACGATTGCAACCTGTGAAATAAATGGTTCTACCATCAGGGGAAATTGTTTGTGCCCCTTCGTTTAATGGCGTGTTGATCGGTGGACCAATAGGGCGTGCTTCTGTCCATGTGCCATCTTCCCTGCGGGTGCTAATGTAAAAGTCTTCATTGACCATGTAACCATCTCTTGACAGACGCCTCGTGAAGATTAAGGTTTTTTCGTCGGCAGTCAGTGCAGGTAAGTATTCAGAATATTTTGAATTTACATTTGGTCCCAGGTTCTTGGGGTCAAAAGGTACGGGATTCTGTACCAGTTCCTTTGCTACCCTTGAGTTTCTTAGAAATTTCTTGGCTTTTTCTTTGATAACTGGTGGCAGATTGGGCTCTTGCAGAAAGCGTTCAAGATACTGAATTGCCTTGTCGTATTGTTTTACCTGAAAAGCTGTTTTTCCCGCAAGGTAATAAATTGTGGGTTCCATGTCAGGATTTGCTCTTATTGCACGCTCATAATTAGCGAGTGCTGAATCATATTGCCCCAGTTCTGTGTATATGTCCCCTGCTATAGCGAAAGCCTCCGCAAACTTTGGACATTTTGCCTGTAATCTTTTTAATTCAATTAAAGCATTATTCCAGTCTCTCATTTGCAAATACTTACCCACTCTATCATAGTGTTTTTTGCCTGCTGAGCATGGTTTACCCTGTGAAAAAGCTATTATGTGAAGAAAAGAAAGAAGCACAAGTATTACTAATCTCATCATGGCACTCCTAAGTATTTGTGTGTTTGCAAAGACAAAATCCATTCTGGATGTTTATGTATAAAGTCAACGATTAAAGGTAAAACTTTTTTGCGGACTGTCCATTGTGGTTGCAGAAAAAGCATGCACGACGGCGAAACCTGTTTTGCCTGTTCAAGGGCATATTCTAAATCGTGCTTATTGTGAACTATTATCTTTAATTCTGATGCGTGTTTGTAAATTTCCCGGAGCGGTTCCTTGAATTTCTTGGGTGATAAGGTAATCCAGTCAAATTGTCCAGAGAGGGGTGCACTGCCCGATGTTTCAAGATGAATTTTAAATCCCGATTCTTTTAAGGCAACTGTTAGAGCTGTTAAATCATGCTCCAGGGGCTCTCCCCCTGTTATTACCACTATCCTATTGTTATAGTGAGCGACTTTTTCGACGATTTGCTTCACGGTTAAAAGGGTTCCTGCACTAACGTCCCAAGATTCTTTCGTATCGCACCAGAAACATCCTACAGAGCACCCTGCCAACCTAATGAAAGTGGCTGGGTGTAAAGTCCATGCTCCTTCCCCTTGAAATGATGAGAATATCTCCAGAATTGGGTACGTTCTCTGTTCAATCTTCTTCCTTGATAAGGAAAACGTCCTCATTGTCTTTGCTCATTAGATATTGCTCCCTGGCAAAGCGAACAAGGTTTTCAGTGGTATCCAATGATACTATACGACGTTTTAACTCTTCGGTTTGCATTGAATAGTGCATAATCTGGGCATCTATCTCTGCCAGTTGTCTGTTAACCTTAATTAACCGGTAAATACTGTATTCATCAACAAATCCTGCCCAAATGATAAATACCAGAGTGGCAATAACGTACTTATTTTTGAGATACCGTAGCCATTTGAGAGCCTTGCTTGATAAAAGTTTCATAGTTCAAATATAATACATGCAAACAAAAAGGCTGACAATGTGTTAGGCTATTAAGAAAAAATCTTATGCTATTTAAGGCTGGTAAATGCTTACAATGGATACTTGTCGTTCTTGCGTTCTCTGATTCTGGTTTCACGACCCACTTTCTCTCGCAAGTAGAACAACCTGGCTCTGCGTGGATGTCCCCGCCTTATGACTTCAATCTTTTCAATACGAGGTGAATATAAAGGAAATATGCGTTCTACACCAATTCCCTCAGAAATCTTGCGAACAGTAAAAGTTGTGTTTAAACCAGAATTTTTGATTTGAATTACTACTCCTGTGAACGGTTGAATCCTTTCCTTGTCTCCTTCAATAATTCTGTAATGCACTTTCACAGTATCTCCAGGACCGAACATAGGAATTTGCTTCTCTTCCCGTATCTTGTCAATCTGTTCCTGTTCCCATTGGCGTATAGCGTCCATGACAGAAATATTTATTGCTTGTGCAAAGTTAAGCACTTCCATAATAACGTTCTACGAGAGACAAAAGTTCTTTTAATTGTTCTTTAAGGACATCTGGCATTTGCGGGGCATCACCAATATAATCTCTGGGGGTTAACCTGCCCAATCGTTCCTTATTTTCTTCTGACAAAGGAAGTGCATCTACAAGACTTTTATACTCCTGCTTTGATAGAGAAAATCCACGGGTGTGTTCTTTTAATATCTCGTAAGCATCAGGCATTTCCTGTTTTCGCAGTGTTGTTTGTAGGGCTTCGGCAAGCACCTCATAGTGCTTTTCAAGGTCTTGCTCTATAGCAGACAGATTGGGTTCAATTCGTTCAATGCCTCTATCAATGTTTCTTATGCCAATAATTAGATGTGCTATGGCAGTTCCTGTATATCTGAGTTGTGTTGAGTCGGTGAGGTCCCGTTGTAGTCTGGACACGGGCAGGCTATCTGCAAGTGCATTCAACATTTGTCTTCCCAGAATCAAGTTTCCTTCTGCATTTTCAAAGTGTATAGGGTTTACTTTGTGTGGCATAGCAGATGAACCCACCTCTCCCTTTATGACTCTTAGTTTTAGATAATCTTTGCTTATGTATAGCCACATGTCTTGGGCAAGGTCAATAAGCACTGTAGCAATGCCTTTTAACAACATCAAGTGGTGTGCAAGATTATCGTAATTACTTATTTGGGTGGTAATTTCTTCATATTCAAGGTTCCATTTCTGAACGAGACGACGAGCAAATTCCCTCCAATCAATATGAGGAAAGGTTATGTAAAGGGAAGCTAAGGTGCCCGTTGCTCCGCCAAATTTTGCTTCTATTGGTACTTGAACCAGTGTCTTTATAATTTTTGTTAATCTATATCCAAACACTGCTATTTCTTTGCCAAGAGTAGTTGGAGTTGCCGGTTGTCCGTGCGTAAAAGAAAGCATTGATATGCTTTTCCACTCCTGTGCCAGTGAAGAAAGTTTTTGGATTAGTTGAAGCAATTTGGGAATTAAAATATCCTTGAGTGTTCTGCGATACATAATAGGTATGGCTGTGTTGTTGATGTCCTGTGATGTCAAGCCATAGTGCACATACGGAATCAGAAATTCCATATTTAAATCCCGAAGTTTTTCACGTATGAAATACTCCACTGCTTTAACATCATGATTAGTGGTTTTCTCTATTTCCTTGACCTTTTGGGCGTCTGTGAGTGAAAAGTTGTTGTAAATATTGCGTAGGTTAGCAATATCCTGTTCGCTTAAATTATACAGTTCTGTAGTTTTCAAAAACTCTATCAAAAATTCTATCTCAACTTCTACCCTTGTTTTAATCAGGGCATATTCAGACCAATAGTTAGCCAGTTCTTCTGTAATACGTCTATATCTACCATCTATTGGGCTAATAGCGAGCAGTTTAAATTTCTGAATTTCTTTTTCTGAGGTCATAGGATTTTTCATTCAAAGTTAAGTGGTTTGTTTTGCCAACCTGTTAAAAATTGAGTTGCAGTCATTGGCTTTTTTCCTTCCGGGATTAGTTTCTTTATTGCAATGGGGTGTGTGCCAGTCCCAACGATGAGTTCTTTACGAGTCATGAAGGTTTCCCCTGCCTTGAGATTAATGTCCTGTTGGGAAGGACCAGCTTCCAGAATTTTGAATCTCTTTTTTGAATTTGTTTCTACTGTCCATGCATAAGGCACTGGATTGAAGGCTCTAATTTTCCTGAGGATTATATCTGCTGGTTCCTGCCAGTTGATTCGCGTGTTTCCTTTCGTTAACTTGGGTGCTGGAGTTGGATTGCCCTGTTGTGGTTTGGGCTCTATTTGTCCGCCTAACCATTTAATCAATGTTTCAAGCAGTAGTTCTGAACCTTTATAGGCAAGGCGTTCCGAGAGGCTACCTCCTGTGTCATCGGAATAAATGGGCTCTTCTTTCTGCATTAATATAGGAC
>WFXT01000193.1 GCA_015490475.1 Bacteroidota bacterium | reverse complement strand
TTTTGATGGTATTGAATGGTTAATGGAATCGGTATTAGATATTTAGCAGTATCATTACTAACAATCTTAGCAGAAGCAAGTTCAATTCCGTCGTTAAGGCTCTCTATTAATGGATATGTCCTTTCTTCTAATGTATCATAGCCCACAACAGTCAATTGCTCTGGCAACATAGGATTATCTGCAACAGTTACAGACAGCCATGCTCCAAGAATGACTATGGAATCAGGCACTTCAGGAAGCCTGACCATAACTACTGAACCCTGTGGCGAGAGATAAATCAGCGAGTCTTCAGGATTTTGTATCCATTGTTCCAATTTTGATCCAATGAAAGATGTCTCATATTGCGACCCATAATTACCATCAATTGGAATAACCCATTCATTCTTACCATTTATTGTATCCTTCCTCCAGTATATTGTAAGCATTGAACTATTCAATAAACCTATGCCTATTTCAAGTGCTATGTTAGTGTCCAGAATTTCAAGTGCCAGCCCACCAAAGTGTTGCCTGAATTCGCTTACAGACTTGATAATTCCAAGACTTTGAGCATCTAACAATTCCTGACTCCACGCTATAGGAAATGTAATCTTCCAAACCGCTCCATCCTTACACATTTGAGTAATTCTGCTATCACTTGTCTGCACTTTAGTATTGCTATAAAAGGGCGTGGGAACTCCTTCTGTCCTGAGCAATCTTACGGCATAACATGTTTTATTGGCTCCAAATTCTACATCTGGCACAATGGTTAAAAAAGCGGAATCAACTGAAGACCATGTTGGAGCAGATTCTGAAACTGGCTGCAACTCAAAATGAAAGATTGATTTAAATGAACCCCGATATTGATCATACCAGTTGGCAACAATGGGCGTTAAATCTCTGTCAGTGCGAAAACTTGATGTATCGTATAAAACCCTTGCATAGGTAATTTGTAACGTATCATTGGCTTCAACAAAAGGAATAGGAATAGAGACAACTAATGTATCACCTTTATAGCAAGCCCAAAGTAAAGATAAAATAATGTGGGCAAACGAAAGATTACGAAGCAACCTCGTCATGTTGCAGTTGTCTATAGAACGAAATGTGTTCTTCTATGAATGGTTTTAAATCAAGGGCATCCTGCAATTTCATATAAGGTTTGCCTGTTTCTTCTGCGTGTTTACGTAATTTCTCTTCAAAACTGGGTTCAATAAATTCAGAAGCAACAATTATTCCGTCAGAAAGTGTTGCAGCAGCATAGTAGAGCGCTTCATAGGTTCCTTCTTTATATAGTTCAAGGTCTTCGTCTGTTATTGTCTCTTCAACCCTGATTATTTCAGGCCAACCGTCTTCCAATTTTTCAGGAAAATAGTCATCGTAAACACTGAGAATTAATCGCGCTTTCTTAAACATCGGTTCCTCAGCATAAATCCTCCTAACAAACAAAGGCACAAGAGTTGAAAACCATCCATTTACATGGATGATATCAGGCTCCCATCCCAGTTTCTTTAAGACTTCGCATACACTTCTTGCAAAAAAAGTCATTCTTAAACCATTGTTAGGCAAGAACTGGCCATACTCATCCCTAAAAACATAGTCCTTCTCAAAAACCTCATCGTTATCCATAAAGTAGATTTGCATTCTTACCTCAGGTAACGTAGCTACCTTTATCAACAAAGAATAATCGTCATCTCCAATGGTAATATTCATCCCTGAGAGCCTAACTACTTCGTGTAATCTATGTTTTTTTTCATTAATTCTACCGAAACGGGGCATCATAACTCTAGCTTCATAGTTATGTTGCTTTAGTTGAGCAAGCAGGTCTCTAATCATAGTTCCTGCAAGAGAAACTTCCAAATATGGCTGCATCTCCTGAGTTATAATCAAAACTTTACCTTCCAACCCTCCAGACTTCCTGTTCATACGTCTATCTTCAGATTTTGTTGATATAACGTAAAAAAACCGCTAATTAGTGCCTTTATACCTCAAAAATCAAGAAGTAATGCGACATTTAAAGAATATTGAAGCTCTGGATATGTGGGAATCGGCTCCGTGTCATATAAAACATAAAATTCATTGGTTAATTTAAATTTTCTGTAAATTGGAATCTCTATCCCTATTTGCCAATACAGTCGCCAATCAGAAATCTTTTGCAACGATGGTTGAAAATACACTACAGAAGTAATAATAAGGGAATTTTCTGATTTATAGGAAAAGGAAACATACG
>WFXT01000192.1 GCA_015490475.1 Bacteroidota bacterium | reverse complement strand
TGGAAAGATTTTTGTGGAGCAGGTATCTCATGTATGTGCAGGTTTACACACACAAGACAGTTCTTGCTATTGAGGAAGCCTTTTCAAAGTTAATATCATACTTGCGAGAGAAGATGAATGACATACTGCCTGCAGACTTGAAAACGGTTCTTAATGCTTCAGAACCAACAAAGGAGTTTTTAGAGGCATACTTGCGACTTGATGATAACGTAATAATGGCTTTTATCAAGGAAATTTATTACAATCGCAAAATTGATGATAGAGTTGTTCAATACCTAACAGAGGCACTTGTGAATAGAAAACTCTTGAAAGTTGTTTTGCTTGATAGCCCATTAGAAAAAGATGTTGAGAATGCTCTGAAAAAACGGGCAGAGAAGACAGTGTTTAAAGGGGCTGGGGAGTTAATTATCACTGGTGAAATGGAAACTTACACATATATTCCTGAGGGAGACCCTGTTTGGTTGGTATTTCCTGACGGAACCAAGCGTCAATTGAGAGAATTAAGTCCTACTTTGCAAAAAAGTGCTATAACAGACAAACGATATTATCTTTGTTATCCAGTAGAGTTAAGAGATGAGGTTTACCGCATCATACATAGCAGAGCAGATAGGGGGACGGCTTAAAGGGGATGGTTCTATAGTGGTTCATAAACTTGTGGAACCTTCAAGGCTGGAGCCTAATGCGGTGGCAGTGTTCTTTAAAAAAGATGTTCCTGAAAACATTCCTGAAAATAGTCTGATAGTAGTTCCAGAGGGAATGCATGTTTCAGAGGGAAGGACAGTTATTGAAGTAAGCAATCCGAAACTTGCCTTTGCGAGATTAACGAGATTGTTCTTTCCTTTTCAGGAACAGCGGGGCATTCATCCAACTGCTATTGTCCATCCCACTGCTCAGATTAGCGACACTGCTTATGTGGGTCCTTATTCTGTGATAGGCGAGAATGTTATAATTGGTGAGCAAGTGCAGATTCGGGAGCATGTGACTATTATGTCTGGTGTTGAAATTGGCTCAGGAACGGTTATATATCCTAATGTAGTCATCTATCCTAATGTAAAAATTGGTAAGAACTGTATTGTCCATAGTGGATGTGTGATAGGTTCCGATGGATTTGGTTTCGTTCTTAACGATAGGGGAGAACAGGAGAAGATATACCATCTTGGAAAGGTGGTTATTGGAGACAATGTGGAGATAGGAGCCAACACGACGATTGATAGGGCTGTGCTTGGAGAAACGGTCATTGAAACCGATGCCAAGATTGATAATTTGGTTCAGATTGCACATAATGTTAGAGTAGGTAGGGCGACAGTGCTTGCATCCCAAGTGGGTATAGCAGGTTCATCTCAAATTGGAAAGTATTGTATGATAGGTGGTCAGGTGGGGATAGCAGACCACGTGGTCATAGGAGATAAGGTAGCACTGGGGGCTCAGTCCGGTGTTAATAGGAACATAACCAAACCGGGAGTGTATCTGGGAACGCCTGCTCTTGAAATGCATCGCACACTTAGAATTTGGTCTATTTTACAAAAATTGCCCGAACTTTACAGGAAATTAATACGCTTGATTGATAGTCAAAATGAAAAACGATGAGTTCTTTTAACGTACCAAGGCAATATACTCTGGGAGGCGAGTTTAGAGCAGAGGGAGAAGGAGTGCACACGGGAGAAAAATGTTCTGTGGTAGTTAAGCCTGCAAACGATAATACTGGCTATCTCTTCATAGTAAATGGTGTTGAAATCCCTGCCAGTCCAGAGTTTACTGCCAGAGAGACAAATGCTACTGTGCTTGAAAAAGACGGAATTAGGGTCTCTACTGTTGAGCATCTTCTTTCTGCATTATATGCTCTTGGTGTGGATAATGCAATTATAGAAGTTGAAGGAAATGAGGTGCCTTTTCTGGATGGCTCTGCTAAGCCGTGGGTGGACTTAATTAATAAAGTTGGTATTGTTGAACAAAAGGACTTCCGCAAAGTGCTTAAAATCTATAAACCCGTCAACTTTGAAACAGGGGATACTGAATACAGGCTATATCCTGCCGATGATATGGAGGTTATAGTTGACCTTGAATTGCCGGGTTTTGAAGGGCAACATGCACGGTTGAAGTCCCTTGAACAATACGCTGAACAGGTGGCACCGGCACGCACTTTTGTTAGACTGTCTATGGTAAAGGAAATAATATCCCAGAACAAAGGCAAAGGGATTAAGCCATCGCAGTTGGTTGTGATTATTGACACAGAAGAAATTGATGATGAACTTCGTAGTATAGCGCAAAATCTTAATTTCCCTGTCCCACAACAGTTGTATAAAGGAATGATGTGGTCAGTGGAGGGGCTTAGATTTTCTAATGAGCCTGCCAGACACAAAATTCTTGACCTGCTGGGAGATATGTCGCTTGCTGGACTGCGTATTGAGGGTAGCATTTTTGCCTTCTCACCGCATCATCAGGCAAATATTGCATTTGCTCAATTCTTACAAAAGTTATATAAGAAAACCCTTGAGTCGCCACCTGAGTATGACCCTGATAAAGAGCCTTTATTAACCATTCCCGACATTCAAAAGATATTACCTCACAGAACACCTTTCCTGCTGGTTGATAAAATAATTGAATTAAGTGAAAATAGGGTTGTGGGAGTGAAGAATGTTAGTTATAATGAACCTTTCTTTGCAGGTCATTTTCCTGATAATCCAGTTATGCCGGGAGTTCTAATTGTGGAGGCGATGGCTCAAGTGGGAGGAATCCTTGCACTGAAAGATATTCCAGACCCAGAAAATTGGAATACGTACTTTGTTAAAATAAGTGACGTCAGGTTCAGGAGACCAGTGATTCCCGGTGATACGCTTGTTATGGAACTGTTTCTCGTGTCACCAATCAGAAGGGGAATTATTCACATGAAAGGTAAGGCTTATGTGGGTTCAAAAGTGGTATGTGAAGCAGAGATGATTGCCAGAACATTCAGAAAAGATGCTGACTCTAACAGTAAGTGATCTTACATATTCTTACGAACCAACAAAGAAAGTTATCAACAGGTTGTCTTTTTCCGTCAAGGCGCCTGCAGTAGTACATTTAGTTGGAGACAACGGCAGTGGGAAAACAACCACTTTGCTTTTGCTGGCTGGATTCTATGTCCCACAACAAGGAACAATTGCAATATGGGTTGAAAGACAGAAGATTTATAGCCACAATGAAAATTATTACAAGCATGTGTATTATGTGGGTAGCAGAATTGCTGAAGACGACCATCTTTCATTGACTGATTATATTCGTTTCGTTGGTGCTATGAGAGGGGCACATCTCTCTACAAAAGAAATATTGCAGGACATTTCAATGGAAGACATACGGAATCGCAGGATATCCCAACTATCTGCCGGAATGCGTCGTAGATTTCTCATTCGTCTTGCCATGGCACTGAATCCATACCTGCTTCTGCTTGATGAACCATTTAGCGTTATGGACAGGGAATGGTCCGAGTGGTTAAGCATCTGTTTAAAAGAGTATACTATGAACGGAAGAATCGTTGTTATGGCACATCCTGATGCTGTGGAAATTCCGGATGTTGAGAATGTTGTGATTAATATGAATGCACGAATCTAAGATGGATTCTTATTTTAAGTTCGCGAAATTTAGCAGGTTAGCGTGTGAACTTAACTGTTCATATAGGTGTTGCAAATAAATGGAAGAACTAAAGGGATAAATATATGGAGTACGAGAGGAAAGAAAGGAAGGAGTTAATGCTGAAGGAGATAGAGATAATTCAGGATATAATCAATAGGATGGCACATAATTCCTTTATGATAAAAGGATGGACGATTGTTTTGGTTGTAGCAACTTTACTTCTAAAAGGTTCGGAATATCAGGTGTTTATAGCATATATACCTCTCTTTGTTTTCTGGTTTTTGGATGCCTATTTCCTATGGCAGGAGCGTCTTTACAGGAGACTTTATAATTGGGTCATAAAAAATCGCATGAACACAGATGAGTATCTTTTTGACATGAATGCTTACAGGTTCAAGGAAGAGGAACAATCAAGACTTAGAATAATGTTTTCAGTTACCCTGTTGTCATTCTATGGTTCTATTCTTTTGCTGATATTGGCTTATACTATAATGCTGTTGAGATGATCAGTGGGAATTAGTTTGTGCATTAGCACATAAAGGATCTCGTGATAAGTATTTTTATGTATGTTTGCTAACAGGATGGCACACATAGTAATTAATCCGTTGAGTGGATATGTTGCCAGACCGCAACTGGCTCATTTGATAGCCCTTCCGTCATATGAATTACTTGTTGATGAACAAAAGAAAAATCTGCATCGTTTTAATCCATATTCCATAGAACATTTTATGGATTCACAACCAGAACCAGAATACTATATTCCAGTTTCTAATGTGTTTTTGGTGTATGAACATACTCTTGATGGCAGGGTATCACGGGGCATTATTGGAATGCTGAAGATTTCTGATGATATATCCATACAGAAGCATGAGAAGGTTTTTCCTGATAATCTTGCCAACATAAAGAATTACTTTTTAAAAGTTAGAGAACAAAGATTTCCCTTGATGGTTATAACTTCTGAGGAGTGGCGTGTGCCAGAACCTTTAGAATATCCCATAGTTTATGAGAATGTCCGTGGTGAGAGGGTAAGGATGGGATGGATTGAAACAGAAAATGTTATTGAGTTGTCGGGGGAATTATTTCTTGCCGATGGGCATCATCGGTGGGGTGCTCTGCAAGAATTGTATGCAGAAGGGAAGGTTTCTGAGATACTGGTATGGTTATTACCGCCATCAATGACCAGAGTTAGAACATTTAAAAGGCTTGTAAAGGGAATTGACCTTGAACAATTGATAAAGGAGTTTTCAGACGGGGAACACAGGCTTATTGTTAGAAAGGGCAGAGAAAAAAAGGAAATATTTATGGATGGGCAAATTCTGTCATTACACAAACAACTGGAAGGATTTGTGGGACAGGCAGGCGGAGACGTATTTCCATTATCACCGTATGAACACGCTGACGATGGCATAATAGTTGAGTTTCCTGATGTGTCCCTTGAAGAGGTGTGGGCATATTCACGCAAACAAGGAGTGTTGCCACCAAAAACGACATGGTTTGAACCCAAGATGGATATGGGACTTGTTCGTGTTCCCTTGAAATAGTTGTTTTCAAAATAAACAAATCATGAGTCAAAAAGGAAAATCATTTGACACGTGGTGTGTCCATGCAGGATGGGATGGAGATCCATGCACTGGAGCAGTTAATCCGCCAGTGTATTTCACTTCTACATACAAACAGGAAGCACCGGGAAAACATAAGGGATATGAATATTCACGAACAGGTAATCCGACACGCCATGCTCTTGAGTCGGCAATTGCTACTCTTGAAGGGGCTCGTTTCGGCTATGCTTTTGCCTCTGGCATGGCTGCCATAGACGCTGTTATGAGAATAATGGATAAGCCGTTACGTGTTGTGTCCATTGCAGACTTATATGGGGGCACGTTCCGGCTTTTTGAGAGGGTATATAGACCGCTTGGATATGAATTCTGGTATGCAGAAAACAATTCCGAACTATTGCAAGTGATAGAAAAGAAAAAACCAGATATGGTATGGATAGAAAGTCCGACAAACCCATTGCTTTCCATTGTGGATATTGAAGAAGTTGCACATACTACAAGGAAAGTAAATCCCGAGGGATTGGTAGTTGTAGATAACACTTTCGCTACACCATATCTGCAAAAGCCTATTTCTTTGGGAGCGGACATCGTTGTACATTCTGCTACTAAATACCTTGCCGGGCATTCTGACGTAGTTTTGGGAGCCGTGGTTACCGATGATGATGCCATGGCTGAGAAGATAGCCTTCTTGCAAAATGCCGCAGGAGGCGTTCCCGGACCCATGGACTCTTATTTAACCCTGCGAGGAGTAAGAACCCTTCATTTGCGTATGGAAAGACATTGCAAAAATGCTATGGTTATTGCTGAGTTTCTCAACTCTCATCCTGCTGTTCAGACAGTATATTATCCGGGCTTACCTTCCCACGAAGGACACACTATAGCCACAAAGCAAATGAGAAACTATGGAGGTATGGTAACATTCCGCTTGAAGGATGACACTCTGGATGCCGCACAGGTGTTCTTCTCAAGACTACAAATTTTTCAACTTGCAGAATCCTTGGGAGGTGTGGAATCACTTGCCAACCACCCTGCTGTAATGACTCATGCTTCATTCCCACGAGAAGAAAGGATAAAGAGAGGCATAACAGATGGGTTGATTCGCCTGAGCGTGGGCATTGAAGACGCTGAAGATTTGGTAGCGGATATCTCTCAGGCTCTTGAACCTCTTGCTTAGTGATTTGATGAGGACATATTTATAATTTGGAATTCTGGTGGGATATGAATGATTTAAAGCAAATCCTTGATACATACAGGACACGATGGATTCAGGAAGGTTGGTATAAGCAGGACCCTATTCAATTTCCATTGAGATATGGAGAAAGAGAGGACATGGAAGTTGTGGGACTTTTATCTGCATTGCTGGCATGGGGCAGAAGGGATATAATCGCCAGGAAAATGGCTTTTCTACTTGATTTACTTGGGCAGAGCCCGGCGAAAGCAATCATCTCAGAATCCTACGACAAAAGGCAGTTGCTTGGATTCAAGCACAGGATTTACAAAGGCAGACATATTCTTATACTGTTTGAAGTGATGGGGGAATTGCTTGCCAGATATGGAACAATAGCAGGTGGGTTCAAACGTCTGCAAACAGGAGATATAGTTGGTGCTATGCATGACTTCTTTGAGTTGGTGTATTCAAGGGCGTCTCACGGCGACGAGAAGATAATCACGCATCTGGTTCCGGACCCTTCACGGGGAAGCGCATGTAAAAGAATGACAATGTTTTTACGATGGATGATAAGAAGGGAGTTTCCTGATATGGGACTATGGACTGACTATAAGCCTGAGCATCTATTAATCAGTCTTGATGTTCATGCGTGGAGGGCATCTAAACAACTTGGATTGACAAAATATGCTAATCCATCACTTAAATCTGCAATGGAGGTTACGGAAAAAGTGGCTACACTGATGGAGACTAATGACCCTGCTAAATATGATGTGGCTTTATGGTTGTTGGGCAAGGAACTGTCAGAAAATAAATTGGTTGTTCGTTTGACTTGATGATGTTTCGCTGGATGTTGTTTGTTGGGTTGTTATTGATTGCAACATTGCACTATGCACAAGACAGAGTGTATATGAATGATGGCACTATAATAGAGGGCAGAGTTATTAAGAAGAGTGTGCTTGGCTTGCATGTTGACACAGGAAAAAAGGTTATACTGCCAATTAAGAGAGTTTATAAAATCGTGTATGAAGATGGCAGGGAAGTGATTGTCAACAAACAAAGGGTCAGATTAAAAGCGGTTCCGAGGGTCGTGGGATGGAGATATTACGTTAATGACCATCGGGTTTCACGGAAAGAATTCCTTGCTTACCTTTCTGATGATGGGAAGGCTTTTCAACACTATGTTGTGGGACGCAGAATGCTTCTGTCGGCAGGCTTGACCGCTGTCGCTGGGGCTGTGTTCATTTTTGCTGGCATAACTGCTGTGAAACCATTGATTATCGTGGCAGGAGGAGCCTCTTTGCTGATAACTGCGTATTTAAACATTACTGGTGCCAAGAAAGTGATAAAAGCAGTAAATATTTACAACCGCAAGATCAAAATTTGACGTCTATATATTGACAGTTTTCCGTATTTTTAACTGTGAAAATAGTGTTTGCAATGAGACTGGTAACTTACCTTTTAATGTTGTCGTTATTTTTGTTTGTTAATATGGGCGAGCAGGCTGGTTTTGAGCCTCCCGTACCAGAGTGGAAGGTTGTCCTTTCGCAAGATCCTAATATAGAAGTCAATGTTAGAGGTATAAACAAAGTGGGAGACAGGCTTCCTTCAACATACGCTTGTGACGGAGAAAGTAGAATCCCGACAATCAAATGGAATGCCGTCTCAGGGGCAAAAAGTTATCTTGTCGTTGCGTATGACCCAGACGCTCCGGTGGGAACATTCTATCATCTTGTTGGAGTAGTTGATGGCACGGTGACTATGATAAGTGATAAAACGGAATGGAAGATTCTGGGGCATAATTCTGGAGGCAAGGAGGGATGGTTTCCCGTATGTCCTCCGCCAATGGACAAACCACATAGATATTATTTTCTGGTTGTTGCTTTAAACTATGTACCTGTACAATTGCCTGCTTATGATGCACTGCCCAAAATGTTGAAGGACAAGGTTATTGGCTGGGGGTGGACAATGGGAACATATAGTAGGAACTAAGAGATTCTGTTCAATAGTAAATGATTGCCTTTGCGTAATATCTGGGGCAAAACATGGACTATAATTTCTGCTTTTGTTATCCTGTTTGCATCTATTTCACTGTTTTTGGTTAAACGATGTGGCATTCAACAAAATGCAAGCGTTGAACAACGATACGAAGAAAAAGCAGATTCTGTTATAGTTAATGGGATAGAGAACAATTGATTTATGCCATGGACTCACAGAAAGAAGGAATGGACAGAGGCTATAAAACGGTATGCTCAGTCTATAGGGTTTGAAGATTGTGGTATTGCCAGACCTGTTCCATTGGATGAAGAGGCAAGGAAATATGAACAATGGTTGAGGGCGGGATTTCATGGCACGATGCATTATATGGAAAAAACTTTTGAAGTTCGCATAGACCCACGACGATTGTTCCCTTCTGTTAAATCAGTTATAGTGTTAACGCATTCATATTTCCGAAGGGAGAGTAAATATAAGATTAATTCGCCCAAAATAGCAAGATATGCACACGGACAGGATTATCATATTGTGTTGCGTAGAAAGTTGGAGCGACTTCATAGTTTTATGTGTCAGTTGATAGGCAGGGAAATAGAGGCTGTGTATAGTGTTGATTCAATGCCTGTTATGGAGAGAGCATGGGCACAGAAGGCGGGAATTGGCTGGCAGGGTAAGAACACATTAACTATTACACGCAAAGCCGGGTCGTTTGTTTTTCTTGCAGTAATGCTTGTTGATGTGGAACTGGAATATGATAAACCTTTTGAGACAGACTTTTGCGGAAGGTGTAATAGGTGTGTTTCTGCCTGTCCCACGGGGGCACTGGTCATGCCGGGACTACTGGATGCTAACAGGTGCATATCTTATCTCACAATAGAATACAGAGGAGAGGAGTTGCCTGATGGTATAAAGCAATGGAATGACTGGCTTTTCGGATGCGATATATGTCAGGAAGTGTGTCCGTGGAATCGCTTTGCCCGAGAGACACGGGAGGAGGCTTTTGAGCCACTGGAACCCATAAAGGAATGGGAATGGGACACATGGAGGCGTCTTAGCAGTAATCCTTTTAAGCGGTTGTTTAGGCTTAGTCCACTGAGGAGGGCTGGTCTGAGGGGATTACGACGCAACATGAAGTGGCTGGGAATGGAACCTGTTCTTCCACAAAAGAATAATAGATATGCCAGAGCAAATTAATTTTGGAAGTAGTCAGATATGGAAAACGATGTAATAACACGGGTTCTGGAGGCATTTAAGCGGTTACCGGGAGTGGGAGAGAGAACGGCACGCAGGTTCCTGTTTTACCTGCTGGAACGAGACAGGGCAGTCCTGTCAGACCTTGCCCAAGCATTGAGAGAACTGGAGACACGGGTGGTTCAGTGTTCTGTGTGTCATTTAATAGACGTATCATCGCCGTGTCACATATGCTCTGCACAGAATAGGGAACCTATTATATGTGTTGTCTCGTCGTCCAGAGAGGCTTATGCTATTGAAAGCACAGGCACTTACAAAGGGAAATATCACGTTCTGGGTGGACTTATAAATCCTGTGGAAGGAATAACGCCAGAAGATTTGTTCATTAACGATTTAAAGAAACGAATTGAAAGTGAAGGAATTCAAGAAGTGATAATAGCACTGCCATCTAATACAGAGGGAGAAATAACTGCTCATTATGTTGCTAATGCACTCAAAGAGACAGGAGTGAAGATAAGCATTCTGGCAAGGGGATTGTCCTATGGTGCAGACCTTGAATATACAGACCCGTTAACTCTGGAGAGAGCCCTTAACTATCGTGTGCCGTATGGGGAAAAATAAACTCAGGCTTGCTATTGTAATTGTAACTTATAATTCGGGGCATGTTCTCAGGTTTTCTTTGCCTATGCTTCAGAATCTGCCAGAAGATGTGCAAATTATTGTAGTGGATAATGCGTCAAGGGACGACAGTGTTGAAGTGGCTGAAAAGTACGGAGCCAGAGTAATTAAATTGAATAAAAACATTGGTTTTGGAAGAGCATGTAATATCGGATGGAGGAGTGTTCAGTCAAAATATGTTTTGTTCCTGAATCCTGATGTTCTGGTTGATAGGAATGTTCTTGAGTCTGCTTTGAGGTTTATGGAAAGTAATCCATATGTGGGATTGCTTGGTATTAGGCTTGTTGACGGAAAGGGCAATTATCTCAAAGAAAGCCAGCGTAAAGTTCCTGACATTGCCAGTGCTTTTAAGAAATTGTTTATACCATGGACAGAGAAGCATTCTGGATATTACTATGATGATGAGCGAATAAGGGAAGTAGAAGCATTGCCCGGGGCGTTTATGCTTGCCAGACGTCAGGCTCTTGAGCAAACAAACGGGTTTGATGAAGATTACTTTATGTATGGAGAAGACATTGACCTGTCTGTTCGCATTAAGCAACAGGGCTGGAAAGTAATGTATAATCCCGAACTGGAGGCAATTCACTTTAAAGGGGCAAGTACAGGTCGCTTGAATTGGAAGCCAATATTCTGGTTTCATCATGCTATGCAACTGTTTGTTCAAAAGCACATGAAATATGGAATCTTAAAGCGATTGCTGATATATTGTGGGATATGGTTTAGGGCTGTGGCAATTTTTGTGTTGCGACAAATAAAAAGGCTCGTTTTTCCCTTGATTGATTTTACTATTGTTCTTGTTGTATTCTGGATTATACAGTTTTTGTGGGGGACTTATGTCAAGGGGTTTGAGTACCCTACTTTATTTAAGTATGTAGTGTTGCCTGTGTTTTCCTTGCTTACTGTGATGTTTATGTATATTGGGGGTAGTTATAGGGAGCCAATTCAGTGGTCCCGTGTTTTCCGAGGTGCCCTGCTGGGACAAATAGCCGTCTTGTTGTTATATGCACTGCTTCCAGAGGAGTGGAGATTCTCTCGGGCAGTAATTCTTATCGGTAGTATGTCAGGAATTGCTTCGGCTCTTTTGTTCCGATTGTTTGGTATTAATATGAGATGGTTGAAACAGAATCCCATTGCTTCTGGATTCTTTTACATTTTCAGAGGGGAGGGGGAAGATGTGCTTGCTAACTTACTATCTATCCACAACATTAAAGCAGGTGTTTATTGCCAACACAACAGTCAGTATGTTTATCCTGTGCTTATTCAAACTGTTCCTAATTCTGTGAACTTTCTTTTGGGAAATATACGCAATGGCAAGTTCATAACAACGATGTTTTTCAATCCAGAAGAGCGAATCCTTATATCTGGAGAACAGGTATATTCTACTAATCGGTGGGTTTCAATTTTCTATCCTTTGCCTTTGAATCAATGGTATAAACGACTATTAAAGCGGGTTAGCGACATCATCTGGGGAATGATATTTCTTCTCTTTCCAAAAGGTGTATTGGACCGAAAGACCGCATGGCAATTGTTAGCAGGAAAGAAAACTTTAACAGGATATAGTGTGCACTCTGTGTGGTTGCCACAACTTCCAGAACCAGTGGTTGACATTACTAAACAGTGCACAGATAAATTATCAACTGCATATTATTTCTGTCACGTCTGGGATTTTTCCTTTGATTTACAGGTGGTGAGCAATATAGCAAAATCAAATTTTTGAAAGTTTGTAACTTTGTGTGGATTTTGTGAAATGTGGAATGTTGGCGATGAGGCGTCATTCGTATAATGCTATAAAAGGTTTGGAAATAGTGAAGGGAAAAATACCACTTAAAGAACTGATTCTTGCTTTGAAAGAGGTAGAAAAAGAATATGTTTCTCGCCAGTTGTGGGGAGATAAGTCAGACAGTGCCAAGTTATGGAGAAAATTAAGAAAGGTTAGAGATGAAGAAACCTATGAGAGAGTTGAGCAACAGTTTTTTGAAAAGGTCTCGTTGGTGAGGAGGACGGCAGTGAGACATGAACTCTACTGGAAAATAGTGCGTGCTCTGGATGTTATGTACTTCAGAAATACTCTGATTAGCAATTTGCTAATGCTTTCACGTGTATATTACCGATTTGTCGGAAGGGGAAATAAAGATGCGATAATTAATCCCTATGAGTGGATTCCGCCCGATTCTGTCTTTTGGACACAGGTCCCGCCATGGTGGTGGTATGGATACACTACCACTTATATAGACCTTCATGGGGTGCCCATAGAATCAAAACACATCATAGACCACATCAATAGAATTCTGGAGTTAAATACACATGCATATAGAGTGTTTTCTGCATTGCGTACCATTTCTGCTCTAAAGCCTGATAAACTTTCCGTACAGAAGTTGATTACCCATATTGCAGAGTTTTTGAAAAAATTTAATACTGGAAATGTGTATCCACACTATATTGCAGTGTGGCTTATAGGAGCCTATTCCCTTGCTTTTTCAAAACTTGGTTTTGCCAAAACAACATGTAATCTGATAAAGGCATTGGCAGAAGTTATCAATATTATGCAGGATGTTAGGAAATATGTTGAAATTCAGTACAATCTAAAATATGAGGATGACCTTGGCTTCATGTTTTCCATTCCTAAAGCCGTGGAAATAATGACTGCCTCTTCTGCTTTAAGCATTTTTGATGACACTTCTAAGGTTAAGGAGATTGTTGATAAAGTGGTTAGAGAGCCTGCTTCTTCTCAAATAGTGATGTTGCAGGTGAGAGCAGGAGCATGGTATGTCCTCAATGGATACTATGAAGAGGGACAAGAATGCTTATTGAAGGCAGAAAAAATTATGAGCCCAGAGAAATATCCACATAACACAAAGAGCGTGTATCTGTTTGGGAAAATGGCTTTATTACTTGCGAAGCAAGAATATGAGGATATAATAGAAATTTACCTGCCAATGTTGAAGGAGGTGCGTTCCGACCCTGCAAATGTTGTTATCTACCACATTTATTCATGGATAGCAAACATTGAACTTGGAAACTTGAGAAAGGCTAAGGCATCGGCAAGTGCCCTCTATGCTTATGCATCCAGACAAGAAGTGTTGAGCGGAATAGCAAAGGCTATAAGATGGTTTATGACACATATTCAGAAAGACAAGACAGATAAATTGTGGCTTGAACTGAAAGAAAAGATAATCTCTGCATATTACAGAAGTCCCATAGAAACAAATATTGAAAGGGGAGTGCCTTTGATTAGGTATGTCATGAGTAAGATTACAGGAAGACCTTTAAGGGACTTATTACCTATTAAACTTATAAATCCAGAGAAGTTGGAACTTTCTGCTAAAAGACCATATATGAAGAGTGATGAGGCTATAGGTCAAATTAACAAGTTCCTTGATAACATAATAGATAGTTTTAAAGAGTTAATAGTTAATGTTGAATATTAGATAAGAGGCATTATCCTGCTTTAAGTAAATAAACCTGAAATCCGCCTGCTTCTGGGAT
>WFXT01000191.1 GCA_015490475.1 Bacteroidota bacterium | reverse complement strand
GTCAGAGGCTTAATAAAGGTATTCTTTCTAATAGCACTGGCGTGGTTGGGCTTTACTAAGGTGCGTGTGTATGCTTCCTGTATTCCTTCCGCGCAAGATAAACTTGTCTATGTCCTTTCAGACAGTGCTTATCTTGACGAGGCAAGGGTGGAGGAACATCTGAGGAATCTTTATTCGCAAAGAGTTCAAATTGTGGTCATAATCACTGATACGCTTTGTGGGATGGACATTGCCATGTATGCCAATACAATCGGTGAAAAGTGGGGTGTGGGAACACGAGGCTGGGACGATGGGCTGGTAATCGTTGTGGTTCCAAAAACAAAAACACGCAAAGGTAACTTGTTTGTAGCTACGGGAAGACGCATTCAAGGGGCATTGCCCGATGCTCTTGTCAAGAGACTAACATCTACTGTTGTAGACAGCTTTTTCAAAGAAGGAAAATTGACAGAAGGGGTAATCTGGCTTACTCAACAATTAGCAAGCAGAGTCATTGAAGAACAGGCAACATTTGAGGAACTTCCTCAAACCGAGCAAGAACCTGAACCTATTTCAATATGGGATTATGTGGGATTATTTTTCGTTCTTATTTACAGCTTTCTTGTATATCTTCACTTACTGGGGCAGGGAGGTGTTCAAGTGGCAAGTTCTGGATTGTCAATAAAGGGAATGTTAGGAGCCACTATGAATTCTTTGAAAGTTAGTTTTTCATGGTCAATAATCGTGTTTTTCATTATGCAAAGTCTTGCATGGGCAGGGTTAGCGTTTGTAGGGGGCTTGATGTCTGGATTGGTAGGGTCGGTGGTGCTGAGAAAACAACCTAAGGTAGCCAGAGCCCTAATTCAGAAAACTTCTTTTGTGGTTACTCTTTTGATGATTGTTTTTGACATTCTGGCTCGTAGCAGAAACTCTGGAACTAGCGTAATTTCAGGTTCTGGAACTTCGTCGTCCAGGAAAGGACCATTTATCAAGTTTGGGGGTGGTCGCTTTAATGGTGGAGGGGCAGGCAGCTCATGGTGACCTATTAATATAAAGGGTGGCGGGAGTCTCTGGATTAATTATGAAGCGAGAGGTGTGGGAATGCGTGTGGATGACTATGAGAGTAAGCCCCGGCGGCAGGCGTAATAAAGATGGTGCTCCCACCACCCACGATTTTATTAACCGTCCATCAATTGAGTATATGTCAATCTTTCTCACTCCCTTGCATGAAAGAGTCCACTTATTAAAATATCCATAGATGAAGCACTGCTTATTGCTTGTTAATAGCACATCTACAGTTTGTGTGTCTATTATGAAAGTGTCAGTTACAAAGCATCCATTGGAATCAGTCACTGTTACCCAATATGTACCAGGTCCCGGAATTGAGAATGTGTCTGTTGTTATTCCCCCTGTCCATGTGTAAGTATATGGAGGTGTGCCTCCAGATGCATTAGCCCATGCCTTATCGTTCACTGTATCGACTGTCACAGTAACTACTAAAGCAGGCGGTTCCTGAATTGTTACTGAAATGGAATTTTGGCATCCGTCCGCCCCAATAACAGTAAGTGTATATGTTCCACCTCCAATTCCTGACAAGTCTTCAGTGGTAGAACCATTAGACCACTGGAAAGAATATGGTGAAGTTCCCCCTGAGACAGTAATGTATATTGCACCATCTAAGGACCCATTACAGGAAGGAGGCACAACAGAATCAATAACTATTACCGGAGCATTGGGGTCTGACAGAATAAATGTAAAGTCAAAAATACATCCATTGGAATCCGTTACAGTAGCCGTATATATGCCTGCAGATAAATTAGATATATAAGTACCTGTGTCTCCATTACTCCATGTTACCTGATAAGGCGGAGTACCTCCCGAAATTTGTATGTCTATTGAACCATCTGAAGCACCACACACTGATGGTTGAACTATGTTTGACGATGCTATAGTAACGGGAGGAGGTGACTGTAAAACAACAGTGTCATATTTTGAACAACCAAATGTATCAATAACGTTGACAATGTATGTATCTGGAGGAATATTAGATATGGTGGCTCCAGTGTCTCCATTACTCCATATTATCTGGTATGGAGGTCCTCCTCCAGCAACAGAGATAAATATGGAACCTGAACCCTGTCCATAACATAATGGTTCGTGCACACTATCAACCGAAATGGTCAAATAGGTGGGCGGTTCAGTGATTGTGAATGTGTCTCTTTCCTGACACCCATTGGCATCTATAACTGCTACAACATAATCTGATGCCCAGAGACCTGTCACAGTGGATGTGGTCTGTCCGTTACTCCAGCTGTATGTATATCCCGGTGTTCCACCACTTGCAGATACTGCTATATAACCAGTTGAGTCCCCTTTGCATGCCACGTGCTGAATACTATCAAGCGATATGGTCAATGGTGGAGGCTCTTGAATGGTAACTGAAACTACCTTTACACAATTTTGGGCATCAACGATGGAATCCGTCCATGTGCCCGGTCCAAGACCCCATATAGAGTCAACTGAGCCATCAGGAGAGGTTAGTCTATTTGCTGGGGTAGGAGTCCAGTAATGTGTAAAGGGACTACTGCCTGTTACTTCAATACGAATCCAGCCGTCTGACCACCCATAGCATGTAATATCTTCTTGTTGCACGGACACAGACATGTTGCAGAAATAAGAGCAATTTGTAATGTTTAATGGGGTCATAATAGGATGGCAATGTGTGCCCGTGGTGCTTATATTCAGTTTGTTTGTGACAGGAACGATGTTATTGGGTTGTAAAGTGCGCCTTGTTTCTCCTGGACCAATAGCCCAGTGCATCACGTTAAGGGACGAAATGATGTGTCCCAGACCAAGGGCGTGCCCCAATTCGTGTAGCAAAACAGATTCAAGGTCATATTGAGTGGAAGGAGGAGTTCCACTACCGACGTACCAATTTTCGTCTTTATCAACCACGATATCTATCTCTCCAACATAGTAATCTCTTACACTTCCGTTCAAACAGTAGAAATACCACCATGTGGCGAAAGCGAGAGTTCCGCCTGCTCCGTCAATAGTTGTATATGCAACAACGTTTGTATTATCGTTTTGGTGAATGTTTGTCGTAGTGGTTCCTGGAAGAGTGTCTATGTTAACATAAGTATTGCATCGCCATGTTGTCATAGCCCGTTTAAGCACTTCCCATGCTCCTGTAAATACGTTCTTAAATGAATCACTGGGGATGAATGCATATCCACCAGTATTGCCAATATTGGCATAATGAATAGTTCGTCGCTCACCGTTAAAAATGGGTTCATAAACGCTATAGTCAACGGTCAAAGTGAATATTGAGGTTGCACATGCTCCGTTTACACATACTTGAACGGAACCTGTTCCAGCTAAGTCACTGGGGGCAACAAAATTGAAAGGCACCAGAACTTTTATCTCTGTGTCTGTCCATGAGATATAATATAAACTGTTTTCCACAGGGTCAAAAGTAGCACCACCATCATTGGGATTAGGAAATGCTACGTATGTCCCTGCTGAAGGATTGGGCGCAGTTCCAAAATTGCTTCCTGTTATGGTTACAGTGTCACCGATGCCAGCCCAAACGACAGGAGGGGAAATGCCGGTAATGGATGGGGCAATCAGGCGACCATTGCGTTGATTATTATTACTATTTAGGGTGCCTATGAAACTGCGTCCCAACATGTTTAAACTGTCTATAACAGATCGTTGATTGTCAAAACGTCTAAGAATGTCGTAAGTTTGAGAACCTTTCATAAAGATGTAGCTATATCCAAAGAAAGAAGGCCTCCACTTTGCTTGACTATGCTTGATAAACATGATTACAGTATCATTGACAGATGGGAAAATCTCTGCACTGTGTGCAAAGCCAACACCGTTAACTTCTCCACCTAATAAATACACAGTTACCACATTGGAATTTATATTTCCTTTCCATGCATGAAGAATTTCCAGATTCATCGGGGTTTGTATCACTCCAGATGTTTGGTCATATTGAGATTTGCCATAACCCTTGACAACAGCCAAAACAACGGCATCACTTTTTGTGTATCTCTGGTTTAGTGACAAATAACTAAATTGTCCTGCCTTGGCAATGTGAAAACCTATTAAAATTGCCCCGATTACTAGAACATTTCTTAACGTACTCATTTCTGCTTAATTTGAAGAGCACTATTATATCCAAATGTAGGAATGTAACTAAATCTATACAACCTAAAAT
>WFXT01000190.1 GCA_015490475.1 Bacteroidota bacterium | reverse complement strand
GAACCAGTATCGTGCAAATTTACAGTTGTTAAATATGTTAAAAATGGTAATATTCTAAAATTTCCGGGTTTTAGGGGGAAGTTTAGACTCTTTGGCACACCAGAATTATTAAATTTATTATTGCAGGTTGGTATTGGCTCACGACGTTCGCAGGGTTTTGGCATGATAGAATTGTTAAGAGAAATGTAATGTCGGAAATCCAGAATGGACGGCTTTCCGAACAGGTAAAGTTCAATGCCACGCTGTTTAGTTACTATATCATTTGTCCTCGCAAAGCATGGTTTTTTTGGTATGGTATTGGCATGGAACGACATAGCGAACTGGTGGAAATAGGAAAACTTATCACCGAAACAACCTATAGCCGACAAAAACACGAAATCTCTATTGACGAGGTTGTGGCTTTGGACTGGGTGGACTGGAAAAACAAGATTATCCACGAAGTGAAGAAGTCAAAAGCACTGGAAGAAGCACACGAATGGCAGGTGAAGTATTATCTGTGGATTCTGGAACAAAAGGGACTTACTGGATTCAAAGGCATTATCAACTATCCGAAACACATGAAAATCAAAGAGGTGGTGCTGACGGACGAAGACAGGCAATTGATACCTAAGGTGATAACAGAAATGGAACAGTTGTTCCAGAAAGACAAACCACCAATGGCGGAGAAAAAGCCCTTTTGTAGAAAGTGTGCCTACTTTGAAATGTGCTGGGTATGAAGCAACCTTTATACTTGCTTAAGTCGGGCACGTTAAAGCGAAAAGATAACACGCTATTGTTTATTCCTGCCGATGGCTCCACAGAGCGTAAATATATTCCTGTGGAGCAGGTCAGTGCCGTTTATGCCTTTGGCTCGCTGGAACTGAATTCTGCCCTTGTCAATTTCCTTGCCCAGCATAATGTGCCTGTGCATTTTTTCAATTATTATGGTACTTACACAGCATCCATCTATCCACGTGAGCAAGATGTTTCAGGGTTGGTTGTCCTTCGGCAGGCTGAACATTTCCTTGATAAAGCAAAACGGCTGGTTATCGCCAAGGAAATGATAGATGGCACATTGACCAATATGATCAGAGTGTTACGCTATTATGCCAACCGCAAAAACACAGATGCCCTTAACAAGTCACTTCAAACCATAGAAGAGTTGTATAAGAAGATTCCACATGCCCAATCGGTGGATGAGTTGCGTGGTATAGAAGGCAAAGCACGAAATTCGTATTTTGACGTATGGAATGAAATTATTGACCCGAACACAGGTTTTATTTTTTCCAGCAGGACACGACGACCACCAGCAGACCCACTCAATGCTTTAATTTCATTTGGTAATTCTTTGTTGTATTCTACCGTAGTGGGCGAAATTCTCAATGTTCATCTGCACGGAGGCATTAGTTATGTGCACGAACCGGGCAGATACCGATTTTCCTTAGCCCTTGACATTGCTGACATTTTTAAGCCCGTTTTTGTTGACAGATTGATATTCAAACTCATTAACAAGCAAATCATTCAGCCAAGGGATTTTGTTTCAGAGTCTAACTATACCATTTTAACGGACAAAGGAAGACGCACTTTTCTTACTCATTGGGAAGAAACCATGAAGCGAACCGTGAAACACTTGACCTTAAAACGTAATGTGAGCATGCGACACCTTATCCGTTTGGAATGCTATAAACTCATTAAACATTTGCTTGACGATAAACCTTATAAATCATTCAAAATCTGGTGGCAATGAGAAAGGTCAAGCCTAACTATTACATTGTGGTTTATGACGCCAAAGTCAAGCATGTTGCCAAAGTGCTCAAAACACTTAGGAAATATCTACATTGGGTTCAAAACTCAGTCTTTGAAGGACCTTTAACTTATGCTCAATTTGTTAAACTCAAAAACGAACTAAGTCAGATTATTGACCCTGAACATGATTCTATTATCTTCTACAAGCTCTCCGACCGCTATATGCTTCGTGAAATCATGGGCAGAGAAAAAGGAACCACTGATATGATAATATGAAACCTATGTTAGAAACATTTTTTGAAAAGCTAACACTCATAGGACTTCTTGAAAAACTCCGTCGTACCCCCTACCTTTTTGCACTGCTGGACATCGACGGAACTTTTTCCAAATCAATGCCGTTGAAACCATTGAAGCAACTACATTTAAGTTGCTGTCAGCATTGAACCAGTGTGGAATTTAAACTTCTGTTTGAGCTTTTGTCGTAGTGATAAAAATAAGTCAGCATTGAACCAGTGTGGAATTTAAACATTTTGAATGCCCTGGGAATGATTATTAAAGTATTGGTCAGCATTGAACCAGTGTGGAATTTAAACGCCCGTCCCTGAACATTCAGGGACGGGTTTTTGTTTTGTCAGCATTGAACCAGTGTGGAATTTAAACGTT
>WFXT01000189.1 GCA_015490475.1 Bacteroidota bacterium | reverse complement strand
CTCCTCATCAGAAAGTTCTGATAGGTCTGGTTTGAGCACATCAGGAAGTCGCAGAGCTGCACCTATCGGGTCTGGTAATTGTACTTGTAGTTGCTGAGCAAGCCTTTTCAAGTAATTTACATATCCTATTAAAACTTTTTCCTGAATGGGAATTTGTTCTGGTTCTGCAAGTCGCTCTTGATAAACATACAATCTTATGGTTCCTCTAATCAATCTATCAGTGAGTATTTTATGAATCTCAAGTTCAAAGGGACGCAGGCATGATGGTAAAGATACTTTTATATCTGTATATTTTGAATTGAGAGTTTTAATCTCTATCCTGAACAAACTATTTCCCACTATTACTTGTCTAATGCCTTGACCGGTCATTGAAAGAAGCATGGCTTAGTTATTTTAACAAATATAATCAGTGAACGAAATAAAAAAGCCCCGGCATTGCCGGGGCTCCCTACAACATGCTGATTAAACTGAGTTCTGCTTTTATCGTTGAGGCAATGGCGTCTTTTCCGTTGATGGGGGGAGTTCTGGCACTTGAAGTGCTTCAGCAGGCACTTCACCATCCAAAGAAGCAAGGAAGGCTTTGATGTCTTCAATTTGTTCCTGTGTCAAATCCTTGCCAAGTTGAACTTTAGCCATTATCCAGATTGCGCTGTCCAATGACCATACACTTCCATCGTGGAAATATGGATATGTCTTTGTTATGTTCCTTAACGAAGGAACTTTGAACATGAAGATGTCTGCTTCGTTTTTGGTTTCATTATACCTACCACTGTCTATCCTGGTGGAACCAGTGTATTCCCAATAGTTTCCGAACAAACCGAACTTTTGAAACATGTTACCACCAAGAAGGGGACCAGTGTGACATGTTATGCATCCCACTTCAATGAAGGTTTGAAGCCCTCTTTTTTCTTGCTCAGTGAGGGCATCAGGATTTCCTTTCAAGAACTCATCAAATCGTGAAGGTGTCAGCAGTGTTCGCTCAAATGCCGCTATTGCCTTTGCTATGTTTTCGTATGTCAAAGGCTCTTGTTCATTAGGAAAGGCTTTCTTAAATAATTCCACATACTCTGGTATGGAGGCTATTCTTTGGACCGCGAACTCTTCAGAAGGCATAGCCATTTCAATTGGGTTGGTAATGGGCTTGCCTGCTTGTTCCTCAACGTCCTTGGCTCTTCCATCCCAGAACTGACCCACAGTATGTAGAGCTGCGTTTAGCACAGTGGGAGCATTCCTTGGACCTAATTGCCACCTGTGTCCTATTGATGTGGGTAAGTTATCAACACCACCTGTTGCTAAATTGTGACAGGAATTACAAGAAATGAATCCACTTAGCGACAGTCTCGGGTCGTAATAGAGCATTTTACCAAGCAAAACCTTATGCTCATTGAGGGGATTATCGGGATTAATGTCAGCAGTTTCGGGTAACGGTTGAAAGTAGAGTTTTGCTTTTTCCCACAGGGCTTTGTCTTCGGGAGACATTTCCTTTACTTCGGTGGTCTGTGTAGCTGTCTTTTGGTCTTCCTGTTTAGCATGTTCCTCTGAACCACATGCCCAGAATAGCAGACCAGCAAGGACCGCAAGGGTTAGACTCTCTCTCCGCATAGCCGTTTATTTTTATGTTTAATTTTGCAAAAGTTATGAGTTCATATATAACAGAACCCGTTTTGTGCTTATTTAGTTTCAATTTAAAAAACGACAGACATGCTTCTTGACTTACTTATGCTATTTGGAGGTCTCGCAATGTTAATATTTGGTGGCGAAAGATTAGTAGAGGGAGCTTCTGCTATGGCTTATAGATGGGGCATGTCACAGCGAGCAGTGGGTTTGACCCTTGTTGCCTTTGGAACATCAGCGCCAGAATTGTTTGTTAACTTGCTCGCCAGCTGGTATGGACAGGGTGAATTAACACTTGGTAATATCATAGGGTCAAACATATTTAACCTTCTTGCAGTGATGGGTATAATGGCTCTATTCACACATATAAAGGTTGAAAGGGCTCTTGTATTAGTAGAAATACCCCTTTCCTTTATGATAGGAATAGCCCTGTTTCTCCTGATCAACGATGCCATGTGGGAAAAGGAACAAACAAATGTTCTCAGCAGACAAGAAGGATTGGTTCTCATCCTGTTTTTTTTGATGTTTATGTATACTGTAATGTTCCTATCACGAGGACGACGCTCGGCAGACTTTGAAATAAAAGTTTACTATCCCTTGTGGCGTGCATTATTGTACTTCATAGGAGGTATAGTGTTATTAGGAGTTGGTGGAGAGTTGACCGTTAAGGGGGCAGTTAATACGGCTCTGGAATTGGGAGTTTCGGTATATTTCGTCAGCGTACTGGGCATTGCTTTTGGAACCAGTTTACCTGAATTAGTTACAAGTATTGTAGCATTAACCAAAAAACTGCCTTCAATGTCTGTTGCCAATCTTATTGGTTCCAACATATTTAATGTAGCATTCATCTTGGCATTAAGTGCAGTTGTGAGACCTATTGAATATGACCCAATTTATAATGTTGACCTATGGCTCTTCATTATGTCAACTTTCATTTTGTGGACCATGGGCATGGGACTACAAGGTAAAAAACTTGAACTCAAGAGAATTCACGGAATCATAATGTTGCTTCTCTTCACTGCTTACATTGCATATATCTTTGTTAGAGAATTAAGATAACTATGGATTGGCGGGACGAAGTTCAAAAGGCATTACAGGAAATTGAAGAGTTTACAGCTACTAATGAGTCAGAACTGTTGCAATTTAAAGAACGCTTCTTAGGGAAGGAGGGATTGGTTGGTAAGCTTTCCCGCTTGATAAGGGAGCTTCCCAAGGAGGAAAAAGCACAATTAGGGAAAGCATTAAACACCCTTAAAACAAAAGCACAACAGAAATATGACCACCTACGTCAGCAAATAGAAGCAGAAAAAAATAAATATAAGTGCCACCGTGATATAACATTACCTTCAACAGATACTTTTACCACTTCTGTCCATCCCATCACACGCACTATGGAAGAAATTGTCGCCATATTCAAAAAACTTAATTTCACCATAGCAGAAGGTCCAGAAATTGAAGATGACTGGCATAACTTCACCGCTTTGAACATACCAGAGGACCATCCTGCCAGAGATATGCAGGATACTTTCTACATTCAGCTTAACCCGCCAGTATTGCTCAGAACCCATACTTCGCCCGTTCAGATCAGAACAATGGAAAATCATAAACCACCAATCAGGATTATTGCCCCTGGAAGAGTGTACAGAAATGAAACTGTGTCAGCCCGTTCGCATGTGCAGTTCCATCAAGTGGAAGGTTTGGTTGTTGGTGAAAATGTTTCAATCATAGACTTGAAAGCCACTCTGGATTGGTTCGCAAAGCAATTTTTTGGTAGAGAAACCAAGACACGATATAGGGTTTCTTTCTTCCCGTTTACTGAACCTTCTTTTGAAATGGATGTTATTTGTACCTTGTGCAATGGAGAAGGTTGCAATGTTTGCAAATATACAGGTTGGTTAGAAATTCTGGGCTGTGGGATGGTTGACCCTGCTGTCCTTGAAAATTGCAATATTGACCCTGAACAATATTCTGGTTTTGCCTTCGGATTGGGAATAGAACGCCTGGCAATGCTTAAATATGGAATAAAGGATATAAGACTTTTCTTCTGGAACGACTATGCTTTTCTG
>WFXT01000188.1 GCA_015490475.1 Bacteroidota bacterium | reverse complement strand
GTCAGATAGTGTTTCTGGTGTTGGTTGTGAAGGTTCTGTTTTTGGTTGACTTCTTTTGTTGCTTTTATTAGATGTTTGGTTTGTAGAGTCTGTTCTGTGAGATTGCTGTTGCCCTTGAGATGATGGTGATTGCTGTTTTTCTGTTGCACGAGCCTGTCTGGGCGTTATAGACGGCAATGTTGCCAATTCCATTAATGCCAACTCAGTAGTTAGATATTTGTCTGTTGCAAAAGTTAAAGAATTTTCATACCTGTTAAGCGTGAGCAGGGCGGACACTATGTAGGAGGCACTGAATCGTTCCGCTTGTTCTTTCAGTTTGTCTCGCCATGCTTCGGGGACATCAAGCAGGTCGGATGTTGCATCTGTTTTTAAATATAAAAGATTTCTCAGGTGTCTGGCTAATCCGTGTAGAAATTCTTCTGTGTTAAATCCTGCATTGGATATTTCTTTCCACTTTCTGAGGAGTTCAGGAATGTCCTGCACAATTAGTAATTCGGCAATTTCAAAAAATGTATTGTAATCAAGTATGTGAAGGGCTTCGGTAACCGCCTCGTAAGTTAATTTATCGCCAGAATAAGATATAAGCCGATCAAAGAGAGTAAGGGCATCTCGTAATGCACCATCGGCATATTCAGCAATTGTAAATAAGGCTTCTTCATCTGCATCTATGCCTTCTTGTTGTGCCACGAACTTTAATCTCTCAACTATTTGAGGCACGGGGATTCTGCGAAAGTCATACACTTGACATCTGGATATTATGGTCGGCAGAATCTTATGCTTTTCTGTTGTTGCAAGGATAAAGACTGCATAGTCAGGGGGTTCCTCAAGTGTTTTGAGAAAAGCATTAAATGCAGCCTGAGAAAGCATATGAACCTCGTCAATGATATACACTTTATATTTCCCTTCAGTAGGGGGAAATCTGACCTGTTCAATCAGGTTTCTTATGTCATCAACAGAGTTGTTACTTGCTGCATCTAGTTCAAATACGTTTAGGGATGTGTTGTTGGCGAACTTCTGACAGGAAGGGCATTTGCCACAAGGCTCGCCGTCCTGTGGATTCTCGCAATTTATCGCTTTTGCCAATATTCTGGCACATGTTGTTTTTCCAACGCCCCGTGGACCGCAGAATAGAAGGCTCTGAGGAATCCTGCCCGTTCTCACTGCATTGCGCAAAGCAGTGGTTATATGCTCTTGGGCAACTACGTCGCTAAATTTAGCAGGGCGATATTTCCGTGCTGTTGAGTTCATAGTAATGCTAAGATAGGATTTTTGCTTTAAATAAAGAGCTTGCTTAAAATTTAGGGTCTATTAAGAGCAAAAAAATGTTTTCATATTTGAAGACATGGTTAGTATAAAGCGGGGCAAAAAGATAACTCTTTATCTCATAGATGGTGAGCCATCAGGAAGAATGATGGTAGAGCTATCTAATTGGACAGGAAAAGTGTATAGGATACCACGAGACAGGATTCGTTATTCAGACGATAGAGAGGATTTGCAAAAGGTTGGAGTTTATATTCTCGTTGGTAAAGATGAAGAGCAGGGTATGCCTTTGGTATATATTGGGGAAAGTGAAAATGTTTTATTCAGATTGAGGCAACACAATGATAAGGACTTCTGGAATGAAGCAATCATTTTTATCAGCAAGGATGAGAATATGAACAAAGCACATGTGAGATATATGGAGAGTAAATTATATGAAATGGCAACTAATGCATCACGATCGATTTTGAAAAACGATAACGTACCACAAGGAGCACGCATATCAGAGCCGGATAAGGCAGAAATGGATGAATTTGTTGATAATATTGTCATGATGACTGGGGTACTGGGTTACAATATTTTTATTCCTATTGAAACCTCTGGAAAAACTATCTTTTACATCAAAAAATCAAATAAGGGTATCAATGCCAAAGGTATATATGAGGGAGGATCCTTTATTGTGTTTAAAAATTCAAGCATAGCGAGGGAAGAACAGCCCTCTTGTCCAAAGACACATATTAAAACTAGGGCAATGTTGCTGGATAATGGTGTTGTGGATAAGATAACATATAAGTTTAATAAGGACTACGAATTTACCAGTCCTTCAAAGGCTGCAAGTGTAGTGTTGGGTAGAAATGCAAATGGATTGACTGAGTGGAAACCACAAGATGGGAAAACTTTGAAGGAATATCTTGAAGCTTGACATTGAATAAGGCTATCTTTATTTCACACTTTTGATGTAAGTTTGACCCAAATAAGCAGGATATGAATCTTCATGAGTATCAAGCTAAGGAGTTGCTCAAGAAGTTTGGTGTCAGAGTTCAGGATGGAATTGTTGCCACGACGCCAGAGGAGGCAGTAGAAGCAGCTAAGAAAGTTCAAGAACAGACAGGAACGCAAGTGTGGGTTCTGAAGGCACAAATACATGCAGGGGGACGCGGAAAAGCAGGAGGTGTTAAAGTTGCTAAGACGCTTGATGAAGTGTATGAAATAGCAAAGGAATTAATAGGTAAAATCCTTGTAACACCACAGACTGGACCAGAAGGTAAGAAGGTTCGCAAAATACTTGTAGCGCAAGATGTCTATTATCCCGGTCCGGAAGAAAGGCACGAATATTATTTGAGCATGCTGGTTGATAGAGAAAAGGAAACAGTTGCTATTATTTACTCTCCAGAGGGTGGTGTCGATATTGAAGAAGTTGCAGAAAAAAGTCCAGAAAAGATTTTCACTGAGCATACACATCCAACCCTTGGTTTGCAACCCTATCAGGCACGCAGAATAGCATTTAATCTGGGATTGACCGGGCAGGCTTTTAAAGATATGGTTAATTTCCTGCAAGGTTTGTACAAAGCATTTACTACTTTGGATGCGTCCCTTATAGAGATAAATCCACTGTTGAAAGCAAGTGATGGTCGTCTAATTGCTGTTGATGCCAAGGTGCAGATAGATGACAATGCGTTGTTCAGGCATCCTGATATTGCCGAGATGAGGGATGTTGAAGAAGAAGACCCTGCCGAAGTTATTGCGTCTCAACACGGGCTAAGTTTCGTCAAACTGGACGGATTTGTTGGATGCATGGTTAATGGTGCTGGGCTGGCTATGGCTACTATGGACCTTATTAAGTATCATGGTGGGGAGCCTGCTAATTTCCTTGATGTCGGGGGTAAGGCAACGCCAGAAACAGTAAAGGTGGGATTTGAACTTATCCTGAGAGATCCTAATGTTAAGTCCATTCTGGTGAATATATTCGGTGGAATAGTAAGAGGAGACCGTGTTGCTAAGGGAATTGTGCAGGCAGTTGAAGAAATGGGGGGAGTTCCTGTGCCAATAGTGGTTCGCTTGCAAGGAACTAATGCAGACTTGGCAAGGGAGATAATTGAGCAATCGGGGCTCAACGTTCATTATACATCCAGTTTTGACGAGGCAGCCAGATTAGCTGTAGAACTTGCTAAGCAAGAAGGATAACACCAGAAAAAAATAATCAGATGGGTCAAAGAATAGTTGTTTATCCTCAATCGCCACAGAAACGGAAGATTCAACAAGTGGCAGAAATTTTAAAGGACGGAGGAGTGGCAATTTTTCCTACTGATAGTGTCTATGCAATGGGGGTGGCATTTTCAAGGAAGGACGCCATTGAGCGATTGTGTGAATTGAAACGAATAGAACCTGCTAAAGCCACCTTTTCCATCATTTGTGCTAATTTCTCTCAGGCTTCAGAATATGTTTCACCTATTGATAAGTCCACTTTCAGATTACTGAAAAAACATCTTCCCGGACCTTTCACGTTTATTCTGCCTGCTTCTGCTAAAATACCAAGAACTTTCCTTAATAGACGACATACAATAGGGATAAGAATTCCAGATGACCCTGTTCCTATAGCTATTGTAGAAG
Organism: Bacteroidota bacterium; assembly: GCA_015490475.1. Taxonomy (GTDB): domain Bacteria; phylum Bacteroidota; class Bacteroidia; order JAADEI01; family JAADEI01; genus JAADEI01. Next base: position 28,386 of record WFXT01000188.1, on the reverse strand, counting down.
CTCTGGGAGAACCGCTCATTACAACTTCTCTATATGATGAACAGGACGAAATAAAAGGATACATGACAGATCCTGTGGAAATCTTTGAGAGGTATGGTAAAATAGTAGATATAGTCGTGGATGCTGGACCACGGGGTACAACGCCAACTACCGTAGTGGACCTGACCGGTGATGAGCCAACCGTGATAAGGCAGGGGGCTGGTGAACTGTTGATATAGACTAAAGTGTACATATGAGCAGAAGTATAATAGGATTTATGGGATTCAGGGTAGTGTTGTTCTGTTCTTTAATTTTGGCAAGTTTTAACATTAAGTCGCAGGATGCATACTTAAAGGGATTCATATTTGACCATGAGACAGCAGAGCCCTTGCCATTTGCCTATGTTATGATAAAAGAGACAGGGAGCGTTACTCTAACCAATGACGAAGGGTTCTTCGCCTTTACTCTAAAGCCGGGGACATATACATTACTTGCATTCCTTATCGGATATGATACTTTGAAGGAGAAAATAACCCTTAAGGCAGGGCAGGTAGTAACCAAAAGGTTCACGTTAAAGCCTGCTTCTGTTAGGCTGAAGACCGTGACTATTACAACCACCAAGCAACAGGCATTGCAGGAAGCCAGAACGTCAATGTTTCGTATTACACCCACTCAAATAAAGAGCTTGCCTTCAATAGGAAAGCAGGATGTTATTCAATATTTGCAGACCCTTCCCGGTGTCGTATCCACTGGTGATGTGGGGGGACAAATCTTCATCCGTGGTGGAACGCCAGTACAAACACTTACCCTTCTTGATGGAGTGCCTATTTTCCAGTATCAGCATTCATTAGGGCTGTTTTCGGTTTTTCAGAGTGATATTATAAGGTCTGTAACGCTTTACACAGGGGGCTTTAATGCGGAATATGGTGGCAGGTTGTCCGCCGTACTTGATATTAAAAGCCTTGAGCCGAGAAAAAGAATGACAGGAGGCATAGCAATAAACCCTTTTGTATCTGATGCATGGCTTTCATTACCTTTCAATAAACATGGTTCTGGAATTGTATTAGGGGGACAGCTAAGCAGGTTGGACTTTATTGCACCCAAAGTGTACTCATTCATTGATAGTGGTAATTTGCCTTATAGGTTTGCAGACTTCTTTGGTAAGGTAACTCTGAGGAGCAAGCGTGGTAGCCGTGTTTCTGGATTCTGGTTCAACTTCAGTGATTCCGTTGGCTTTCCAGATGCACAGTATGCATGGAAAAATTCAGGAGGAGGAGTTAATTTTATAGTATCACCGCCCGGAACACGTTTCTTGCTTGGGGGTGTGCTCGGATATAGTGGCTATCAAGCATCAATGCTTGTCCCCGGTGCCAAACCTTCCCATAGTTCGTTGTCCAGTTTTATTGCTGAGATATATGTTCAATACCATGGTGCAGAGCGACGACTATTGCAATATGGCGTTGCCATGCAGGGATACTCTTCGGAACTGGAGTTCTATAATCTCTTCAACCAGCGGATTACTTATAAGCGTAATGTGTCTGAATTAGTCGTTTATGTTAAGGCACGTAGGAACTGGAAACAAAAACTGATACTTGAGCCAGGGCTTAGATTTCATTACTATGCTACCGGGGGATACCTTCTTCCAGAACCACGCTTTTCTATGAAATATAATCATTCTGAGAAGTTGCGATTTAAGGGAGCTACGGGCATTTATACTCAAAGTCTTTTTACAACAGTGTCCGATGCTGAAATAACTCAATTGTTTGTTGGTTTTCTGAACTTACCTGAAGGAACTTTAACGTTCAATGGAAAACCAATTAGGACAAACGTTCAGAGCGCATTCCATGCTATTGCTGGAGCCGAATGGGAGCCTGTTAACAATGTGCAGGTTAATATTGAATTTTTCTACAAGAAGTTCTTCAGACTGTTTTCTGTGAACAGGTACAAAATGTTTCCTACAGAACCAGATTACATTGTAGAAGATGGTTATGCCGCCGGGTTTGACCTGATGGTTTCCTATAAAACAGATAGACTATGGACACAGGCGAGTTATGTGTTTACTTATGTTATCAGGGATGACGGAATAAGGGAATATTTCCCATGGTTTGACAGAAGGCATTATGCCAATGTACTTGTTTCGTATGAAGCAGGCAAGGCAAAACAATGGATGTTCTCAGCAAGATGGATGTTCGGTTCTGGACTTCCTTACACGCCAACTGCCGGATTCTATCCACAATATGACTTTCCAGGTGGCATAACAGATGATTATGTTTCAGGCATCTATAATGTGGGACTTATTCTGGATAACAAGAATTATAATAAGTATCGCTTGCCGCCATATCATCGCCTTGACCTGCACGTGGAATACAGATTTTTCTTATCGCATAGAGCAACACTTGTTTCATATTTCAGTTTGTTCAACGCCTACAATCGCAGGAACGTCTTCTATGTCAATAGGGTAACTGGAGATGTTGTGTATCAATTACCTTTGATTCCTATTGTGGGCTTGAAACTTAAGCTTAAGTAATAATTGCGTTATTATTAAAGTGAATCTCTGCTATGAATCGATACCTTTCGCATGTTAATCTCAGTGAAATAGGGGAAGGCGGACAGCGTAAGATAAAGAGAAGTTCTGTTGTGGTTGTTGGAGCCGGTGGGCTGGCATCAGGTGCTTTGCCTCTGCTTGCTTCTTCCGGTTTTGGTAGAATAACAGTCATTGATGGAGATATTGTTGAGGAGTCAAATCTCAATAGACAGCCATTGTATGGGGAACACGATGTTGGGAAGGCAAAGGCTTTGTGTGCATATCAGAAAATAAGGCAAATAAACAGTGATGTTCAAGCCCAATATATTGCTGAATTTGTTACGCCTGACAATATAGATACCTTGATTGGTAAACCAGATATAATAATTGATTGCTCTGATAATGCAGGAACACATTATTTGCTTTCTGATTATGGTTCAATAGTTGGGATTCCCGTTGTTTTTGGTGCCGCAGAACAATTCATTGGACAAGTTGCTTTGTTTAATGGCAAAGAGAAAGTAACTTATAGAGATATTTTCCCGGAGCCAGATTTCTCTTATGTGTCCTGCTCAGAAGTAGGAGTTCTTAGTACTCTTCCGGTGTTGATAGGAACCCTTCAAGCCACAGAAGCGATTAAATATATCACAGGTCTGGACGGACTGGACGGTAAACTGCTTATTGTTGATTTAAAAACCAATGCATGGGAGGTGATTACCGTTCGGTCAAGTGAGTCCAGACGCCCTAAAACGCTTAATGAATTAAAAAAGTTAGACTACAAAATTCCGTGTGAAATGTTTAGGTTTTTTAAGAAGCCTTACGAAATAGACCTGAACGAGGCAAGACAATGGCTCAAAAGAGACGATGTCGTATGGATTGATGTTAGAGGACAGGCAATGTTAAGAGCAGAGGCAGTCCCACACAAAGTAATCCCTGCTGCAGAATTTGAGAGAAGAATAAATGAAATTCCCAAGGACAAAACAGTAGTTCTCTTTTGTAACACAGGAAACACCAGTGGCTATTTGACCGAGATTTTACGGCAGATGGGCTATGATAATGTATATAGTCTGAGAGCCAACATAAGTGATTTTGCCAGAATGGCAGAAGAAGAACTGTTAAAGTAGGGTAGTTTAGGAAAAAGATAGCTTTTAATACAATCACGAAAAGGCTTGAAGCAACTGAAACAAATTACCGAGGAACATTTTCACAGCAATAGCCATAAGAACAATCCCAAATAGTCTTCTGAGCACTGCCAAAACACCAGGTTTAATAAATTTTTGGAGATAGGGAATTAGACTAAGAACAAGCCATATTATTAGCATGTTTATTAAAATGCCGATTAGGATTATTGTATTGCTGTAGTGTGCTTTCAGAGACAGTATTGTTGTGAGGGTTCCGGGTCCTGCAATTAAGGGGAAGGTTAGAGGCACCATAGCCCTTGACATCTCTGAATCTTTCCCTGTTGAGCCGTCATCTTTAAATATGTGCACACCCAAAATCATTTCTATGGCAATAATGAAAATTACTATTGAGCCTGCTATTGCGAAGGAATGAACATCAATTCCAACAAGAGAGAGTATTGAATCACCCGCCAGCCAGAAGGCAACCATGAAGAGGGCAGAGTAAATTGTTGTTCTTACGTGTGGTATGGAACCCCATGTGCGGTTCAAATCAATGAAAATGGGCAGGTTGCCAACAATATCAATTATCGCAAAGAGGGTCATGGTAACTGTTATAAGGTCTTTCCAGAATAGAGAGTCCATGCCTGTGTTATGCTTTTATGGTATTGACAATATGTTGGGCTATTTGTTCTATTGCTTCCTTTATTTTGCTTGGTTCTGCACCACCTGCCTGAGCAAAATGCGGCTTTCCGCCTCCTGATACACCGATTTTGCTACCAAACTCTTTGATTAATTCCACTGCACTGATCTGTGGTGTTAGCTTTGAATCCACGGCAATAAACAAAGCACCTTTGGAACCTCCTGTTGAGCCGAGAATAATAATAGAATCTGGCGTTTTTCTTAATTGAAAAACCGCTTTTTTAACTTGATCTGGTGGCAAGGGTATTACGCCTTTGAATATCCTAATGCCATTAATGTCAAGCATTTCCTTCTTTATGTCTTCAATGTAAACTTTTAAAATTTCATCAGCCAGTCTGTCCTTTTCTTTCTTAAGCGTTTTCAACTGATTCTGTAAATTTTCAACTGCTTTGAGTATGTCAGAACTTTTAAGAGTTTTTCTTAACTGGGCAATAAGTTCATCTTGTTGTTGAATTAATTCCACTGCGGACATACCTGCTTTGGCTTCTATACGTCTTATTCCAGCAGAAACACCGCTTTCTGAAATTATCTTAAACACCCCTATTTCCCCTGTTGATTTTACGTGCGTTCCACCACACAGCTCAATACTGAACTCAGGGTCAAAGACTACTACTCTCACACGGTCTCCATATTTTTCACCGAAAAATGCCAGTGCCCCCATTGCCAGTGCCTCAGAAATAGGTATGTTTCTATATTCTTTTAGTGGAATATTCTCTTGAATTTTCTGGTTAACCAGTTTCTCAATGGCAGTTAGTTCTTCCTTAGAAAGTGGCTTAGGATGTGAAAAGTCAAATCTGAGGTATTGGTCGTCTAAGTAGGAACCCTTTTGTTGAACGTGCGTGCCAAGAAGTTTTCTTAAGGCGGCATGGAGCAGGTGCGTAGCACTATGATGTTGTTCTGCTCTTTTTCGTTTTTCCTTATCTACAATAGCAATTACAGGTTCGTCAAAAGGTGGAAGTTCTTCAGTGATTACATATGTTAAATTCATTTCCTTCTGTGTGTCAATGACTTTAATGTCTCCTTTTGAGGTCTTAAGAATCCCTTTATCACCAACTTGACCTCCCCCTTCTGCGTAAAATGGATTTTCTTCCAGAACAATATGGTACTTTTTCCCCTTTTTATCTTGAACTTCACGCCACCTTAAAATGTGCGTTGTTGTCTCCAGAGAGTCATAACCCACAAATTTCGGTTCTCCCTCTCGGAGTATATTCCATTCGCTAATTTTTTGTTGTTGTGCTTTGCGAGCCCGCTCCCTTTGCTCTTCCATATGTTTATGGAAGCCTTCAATATCAATTTTAAGGTTGTGTTCTTTGGCAAGCAAGTTAGTCAAGTCGGGTGGAAAGCCATAAGTGTCGTATAATTCAAACACATGTTTGCCTTCAATAATACCTGTTTTCTTGCTTAACTCAGCGACTTCCTGAAAACGTTTTAAGCCAAGAGCAAGAGTTCTCAAGAATTGGGCTTCTTCCTCTTTGATAACCATTGCAACGAAATGTTCCTGCTTCTTTATCTCTGGAAAAACATTTTCAAACTGCTTGACCAGAATGGGAAGCAAGCGATACAAAAACGGTTCCTTGATGTTAAGATATTGATAATAGTAGCGTACTGCGCGTCTGAGCAGTCTTCTAACTACATATCCCGGTCCAGTGCTTGAAGGTAATGCTCCGTCAGCAATGGCAAAAGCAACAGCCCTGATGTGGTCAACGACAACTCTTATTGCCACTGTTGTTTTCTCGTCTTCACCATAGGAAACACCGGCAAATTCTTCAACAAACTGTATAAGTGGCGTGAACAGGTCTGTTTTGTATGTTTCATCCACGCCTTGAAGAGCCATTGCCAGCCGTTCCAGACCCATTCCAGTGTCAACATAGTGTGTTTTGAGGGGTTGCAGCGAGCCGTCTTCCTTCCTATTGAATTGTATGAAAACCAAGTTCCAGAGTTCAATAACAAAAGGATGGTCTTTGTTGATAAGCTCTTGAGCTTTCACCTGTTTTCTTTCTTCTTCAGGGCGCAAGTCAATATGTATTTCAGTGCAGGGACCACACGGTCCTGTGTCACCCATTTCCCAGAAATTGTCTTTCATGCCAAAAGGTAAAATCCTATCTTCGGGAAGTATTTCTTTCCATATTTCCCTTGTTTCCATATCATCCTTGATGTCCCCTTCTCCACCGAAGTAAGTTGCGTATAGTCTGTCCTCTGGAATTTTATAGACCTTTGTTAGCAATTCCCATGCCCAGTATATGGCTTCTCGTTTGAAATAGTCGCCAAATGACCAGTTTCCAAGCATTTCAAACATTGTGTGATGATAGCCGTCATAACCGACCTGTTCAAGGTCATTATGTTTTCCTGAAACCCTCAAACAACGCTGCGTATTGGCAACACGAGGGGCAGGCGGCTCCTTATATCCCAGAAAGACATCTTTAAATTGATTCATTCCTGCATTAGTAAACATAAGGGTTGGATCGCCATGCCTTACAATGGGGTCTGAAGGTACAATTAAATGGTCCTTGCTCTTGAAAAACTCAAGGAAAGTTTCTCTTATTTTTGATGCGGACCAGAATTCTTTTTCTTTCATAGGAGCATGATTTTGGGAAAATTGCTTTTATGCTATGAGTTGTTGCACTTTGTTCACAAGCAGATAGGCACTTTCCTTGTCTGGTGCTTCGGCATAAATTCTTAGCACAGGCTCTGTATTTGATTCTCTTATCAAAATCCATTTGTCTTCCCAGAGCAATTTAATTCCATCTGTCCTGTCCACTTGTTCTGGTTTTAGCAATTCAATGAGCTGATTAACCAATCTTTCAACATCAATTGGCTTATCAAGTTTGATGTTTTCCTTTACCATTTCAAATTGCGGAAGTTCCTGTTTCCATTCGCTGAGTGTTATTTCCCTTTCTGATAAGCCAGATAGGATGAATGCTATGCCAGTAAGGGAATCACGTCCTGCATGAATCTCTGGAAATATAACTCCTCCATTACCTTCTCCACCTATCACTGCACCAACTTCTTTCATCTTTTTCACGACGTTTATTTCACCCACTGGTGCACTGTAATAAGGAACTCCATATTTGTCAGCAATCTTTTTAAGTGCCATTGATGATGCTACATTTGATACCACGGGACCTTTCTTGTGCTTTAGCACATAATCTGCCGCTGCAACAAGCGTGTATTCTTCCCCGAAATATGTTCCAGATTCTGTTACAAGAGCCAGTCTGTCGGCATCGGGGTCAACAGCAATACCCATGTCCGCTCTGTGTCTTCTAACTGCTTTCAGCAAGTCGCTAAGGTTCTCTTCCAGTGGTTCTGGTTTGTGAGCAAACAATCCAGGGGGATGGTCATTAATCAGTTCAACAACAGGAACACCTAATGCTCTTAATAGCTTAGGGACAGCTATTGAGCCAACTGAATTAACAGGGTCAACAGCTATACGAAACTGTTGTTTTTCTATTTGTGAAAGTTTTACAAGAGGATGGGAAATTATCGTTTTTATATGGACATCCAATGCTTCTGTATATCTCACATATTGACCAATACTTCCCCATGTGACGTATTCAGGTTTTTCGTTTAAAAGGATTTTAAGTTCTTCAATGGCATCTTTATCCAGGAATTCACCGGTACTATTGAAGAATTTTAGGGCGTTCCATTCTTCTGGATTGTGGCTTGCAGTAATCATTATGCCACCATCTGCTTTTAAGTGTTTTATAGCAACTCCCGCAGTGGGAGTGGGAATTAATCCCGCATCATAGACTGTGATTCCCATCCATTGCATTATGGACACAATCATATGTTTAATAGGGAACCTTGAAGGTCTTGTATCTGAGCCAATCACTATCACTAATCCTTCTCTGTTCGGATGTGTCTTCTTAAGCCATATACCGTAAGCCTTTGTCCACTGTGCTACAACGTCGGGAGTCAAATCGTTGCCAAAAATTCCCCTAACGCCAGAAACTGAAACTTTCAACATTACCTCAGAATTCTCCTAATTAGACCTGTTAATACTTTGCCTGGACCCACTTCTCTGAACTCTTCAATACCATTGGCTTTCATGTTCAAAATGGTCTGTTTCCATTTGACAGGACTTGTTAGTTGGATTATTAAGTTTTCCTTTATTTTTCCTGGGTCTGTTTCTGGTGCTGCTGTAACATTTTGATATACTGGAACTTTGGGTTTATTGAAAGCAAGTTGTTCAATTGCGGAAGCCAGTTTTTGACGAGCAGGCTCCATAAATGGAGAGTGAAATGCTCCGCTGACAGCCAGAAGCACTGCTTTACGTGCCCCCTTCTCTTTTGCCATCTCAACAGCTTTTTCAACTGCTTTAACATGTCCTGAAATAACCAGTTGTCCAGGAGCATTATAATTGGCGGGAACCACTATTTCGCCCACTTCTTTGCTCACTAAATCACAAATTTCTTCTACTATGTCATCTTCAAGCCCTATTATTGCAGCCATGGTTGTTGGTGCTAGTCCACATGCTTCGTCCATTGCTTCAGCCCTTATCTGGACAAGTCTTAGTCCCTCTTCAAAGGGAAGGACTCCTGCTGCAACAAGGGCAGAGAATTCACCTAATGAGTGTCCAGCCACTGCTACAGGTTCTGTGTCCATGCGTTGCAATTCAGCGAGCGAGTGAATAAATATGGCGGGTTGTGTGTGTCTCGTTTGTTTCAATGTTTCTTCGTCCCCTTCAAACATAATTTCCAATATGTCGTATCCAAGCACATCTTTCGCTCTGTCCATTAATTCTCGTGCTTTGGGTTCTGATTCGTATAGGTCCTTGCCCATTCCTACAAATTGAGAGCCTTGCCCAGGAAAAACAAATGCAACAGACATAACGGTCATTTTAGGCAAAATTAGGCAATTCCCTTAGTAGAACTTTAAAAAGCAGCTTAAGGACATTTTCATGCAACCTTTTGACATTAAAATTCATCTATCTATTATGGACAAGATTAAGAAATTTCGTGTAAACAACCTGAAAAACAGGGAATAACCATAAAATAAGAGAGACATGTCTCTCAGGCAATTAAAAATTACGAAAAGGATTACGCCCCGTGACAGTATCGCCCTGAATCTTTATTTAAAAGAACTGTCTCGGGAAGAAGTCCTTACACCAGAAGAGGAGTTACGCCTCATTAGGGCGGCTAAAGCCGGTGATAAGGAAGCCCGTGACCGTCTGATTAGAGCTAATTTACGATTTGTTGTTTCTGTTGCCAAACAGTATATGTCAAGTGGTGTTCCCCTTGATGATTTAATTAGCGAAGGGAATCTGGGATTGATAAAGGCTATTGAAAATTTTGATGAAACAAGGGGATTTAAGTTTATTTCTTATGCAGTATGGTGGATCAGACAAGCTATATTAAATCTCATTGCGCAACACAATCAAATGAATTTGCAACGTGGAACCAGTGCTACAAGAATTCTGGAGACCGCCCAGCAACTGGAGCAGGAATATGGAAGACCAGTAAGTACCGAAGATATTGCTAATGAGTTGGGCATTTCACCGGAAATAGTCAATTCAGCACTATCACGAAGTGTGATTTCTATAAATGAAGCGCAGTCTGAAGACGAGGGCTTCACCCTGGAAAACATGCTCAAAAGTGATGTGGACGTGGAGAGTGAGGTCTCAAGAAGGTCATTGAGGGAAGCGATTCTTAAAGTAATTGAGAATTTAGAGCCCAGGGAAGCATTTATTGTAAAGCATTTATATGGGTTGAATGGAGGGGGGCAGTGGAGTATTAGAGAAATAGCTGCAGAACTGAACCTTTCTCCGGAGAGAGTCAGGCAACTGCATAGAAAAGCGCTTCAAGAGATGAAAAAATTATTGCTAAGATATAGGGTTATAAGACCTGCGCGTAAAAGGAATAACGGATACACAAAGCCAATAAAAAGATAAGTGCTATATCATGTTCCAAAGTAAAGAGTCTAATGAGAGTCCTTCTTGTCTTACTTGGTATATAGAAACTGTACATGGAAACCTTGCACATAGGTCAGTCGTATAATCTTCATGAGAGATGATGATTAATTTTTCGCAAAACACTACTGAAATTTAAGTGATAATTTCAAAGACATTAAACATGAAAATGTTTTATTTTTGTAAAAGGTGCGTAAGAAAAGGGTAAGCAAAGAATAAGGCTTTAAGCAGTAGTTAAATGAATGAGAAACAAACAATAACAACAAATGAGACTTCCATGAAGCACATCAGGTATGCGCGTCTGTACCTGTCAGGTTCATTAAACGCGTGTGACATACCACAGTTCAGAATGCAATTGAAACGTAGAATTGAAGAACATGAGGGATACGTCAGGTTTTGGAAAGATAATGCCCATCGCCTGAAAAGAAATTATCCTATATTGCAGTACAAATGTGTAAAAAATAGACCAACTATTATTGCACTTGAGGACGGAATAGACCTTCTGTTGTTTTTGCTTACGCAGTTGCCTTTTAGTATTGAGGTGGGCAACAATAGTATGGACGTGAAAGTTGAAGAAGTGTATTTAAAACATCATTTATTGAATGTTTGGGAAGATAGGCGGTGGCGATATACACTCAGGTGCTGGCTCGCATTAAACAATGACAATCATGTGAAATATAATGAAAGTAATGATGAGCAACGTAAAATTTTATTGGAACGAATATTGACAGGTAATATACTGTCTTTTGCAAAGGGCTTAAATTGGTTTGTGGACAAACAGTTGAATGTTAACATAGAGGAAGTTGAAAATGTGCGGGAAGTAAGTTTTAAAGGGGAGCCGACGCTTTCCTTTAATGTTGTTTTTACTGCCAATGTATTTTTACCCGATTATATTAGTCTTGGCAAAGGGGCTGCCATTGGGTATGGAACCATAAAAAGAGTAGAGGAGATTAGCGAGGGAACACAATAATAGCATAATTCTTTTTGACGTTGCCAATTTGCCACCATAGGTTATATGTTCCCGAAGCCAGTCCTAAGGGAATTGAGAATGTTTCTATTGGATTGTTTATGTAAAATTGTTGCTGTAAGATAATTTTCCCATCTGCCTGTGTCAGTATTATATTTGCTGTTGTTGGGATAATGGGAGATGAGATTTGGATTGTAATTGTTGCTGGACTAGCGGAGATTATCTTTACTGTTGATTTTGGGTTTTGAGAAGTGCCCAGAGAATCTTGATTGTTAGGGTTTGAGTTGTTACCTTCTTCTGTGGTGTCTGTCTGAGAACCGTCAGTTGTTCGCAAAGGACATTGCTTGTATTTTTCTGGGGGTGTAGTGTTCCTATATATGCGTATTCCTCCACCATATCCACCAATGATAAGGTCTGGGACACCGTTGGTGTCTATGTCGCCGAATGTTGGATAGACATGAAGACCAAGCCCCGGATTAAAGGAATCAACAAGTTCAATGTCAATGATTGTTTTATCGTCGTCAAGGAATGAGTCTATACTTCTGTAAACGTACACTGTTCCGTGATATGAGCCGACGAATAAATAGGGTAGTCCAGTTGTATCAAGACATGCTGCTGCTGGTACAGAAAAACCTTCAAAGAGTGTCGGAAGCCTTACATTAATATTGTGAAAAGAGCCTGTTTTCAAGAAAAATCCACCGTTTCTGTTTTCAAATGCTATGATATTTCCTATGTTAGTCCCAATAAGCAGGTCTTCGTCTCTGTCACCATCTATATCAAAGAAAAACGGCGTTAAGGTGTTTACATTATCAAGCTGCATGTATGGACTGGATAGGTTAATAACGAAGGTGGCTGGCTTTCCTGGTTGTGCTACATTTTCCCCATAGTAAAGAATATTTGAGGCATTACCTATTAGCATGTCTTGGTCGCCATCACTATCAAAGTCGTGAAATGCTATGGCAATACGTTTCATCTGGAATAACAGTTTGGCTCCTGTGGAATCCCAATTGTCAGAAATGTGCATTAAGGTTGGCGGAACAGTAGGCATTGTCCTGTATAGTGCGATGGAGGTGAAGTTCTCATTGGAAACAGGAGAATTCCGATTATATGTAGCAATAAGGATATCTGGAACACCATCTCCAGTGACGTCTTCCATTGTTGGACGAGCGCCTTCCCCAATGTCAATCATTTCACCGACGAATAGAGCACTGTCTAAAAGAATGAACTTAGCACTATCTGACGATGAGGTATCAATGAAGTAAAACACATTTTTAATGTCTATTGCTGCTGGTGAAGCAGTTGCCGGTGCCACTATCATTTGTTTCCTGCCGGAGCGGTCATAGTCAATGAAGTAAGCGCCGGGAGTTAGTCTCATCTTACATCTTTGAGGGATTGGATAGCCGATAATGGAGTCTGTTATTATGAATTTTTCTGTACTTCCACTTGTATCCCACTTGCCAGAGAACATGTTAAGTGTATGACACGCCACATCGCCATGAAAAATTTCAGGTATGCTATCATTGTTAATATCAAAAGCAGTGACATATCCTCCTGTGTGTCTCAAAACCAGATTGGAGTTTACAGTATCATACAGAAATATGGAGCAAGAGAAAGGATCTTCCGACAAAAGCCCAAAAGTGCTATCTGCAAGTACCCATATGATTGTATCGTTTCGTCCTAATGTTTCTTGTGCAAGGTTTTTGAAATACTGAATTCTTGTTTGCTTAAAAATTATCATGTCAAGGTCCCCATCATAGTCAAAATCAATTATTCCAGGCGTTTCATAGCCATATCTGGTTAGTCCTGGTATCGTGTCGCCATGTGTGAATGATATAGTATCACTGGCAGGAGATGTGTTGTAGTAGATAGTAAACTTATAAGCACCTGCACCATAATATGAGAATGTAGTTATTAAATCAAGCAGATTGTCCTTATTCAGGTCAACCCATCTTGCAAAATGATGTGTGGGAGGAAATTGCCCTCCATAATTGAATTTTTGCTTCCATCCATTGTCAGTCCATTCAAACCATAAATAGTTTTGGGAACTTAAGTCATAAATTACAATGTCTGGAAGTGTGTCATTGTCAAGAAATCCCTGAAAGAACATAGGAGCATTTAGTCCCCCACCAAAGGGATTGTCAAGCCACCTGTTGTCTTTGAAAACACGAATGGTTTCATATAGCTGGAAAAATGAAGGCTGAGCAAGAATGTTGAATGTTAGCGCCAGTAATAAAAATCGTGTGTTCATTGTAAATGCTAATTCCTGTTATTCATAAAATTAAACATTTTAATGTCCTGTTGCAAATGTAAAAGTTTGCCTTACACGCTTGTATTAGCAAGCTGGTTTATGTGTCTTGCAAGATATTTCCCTGTTAATGAAGAAGGAGACTTAATTGCATCTTCGGGAGTTCCAGTAAAGATAATCTTTCCACCATCGGGACCACTGCCAGGTCCCAACTCAATCATCCAGTGGGCATTCCAAATCACATCTAAATTGTGTTCAATGACAACAATGGTAACGTCAGGATTTTTCTCTATTAGAGTTTTCCACGCATTAAGTAGTTTGCTTATATCTGCCTGATGAAGACCAATGGTTGGCTCATCAAATATTAGCACTGTAGGTTTTTGTTTGACTACATTAAGGTAACGAGCCATTCTAAGCCTCTGTGCTTCCCCTGCGGATAAAGTTGTTAATGGCTGACCTAATAGCAGGTAACCCAACCCTACCTGTTGGATGGTTTGCAATGGCTTCACTATGTCTTCATATTCAGAAAAGAAATCAATTGCTTCGTCAATGGTAAAATTTAATACTTCGTGGATGTTTTTACCATTGAGTGTTATGTCAAGGATAAAACTTTGAAATCCTGTTCCTTTGCACTCTTCACACACCAGTTCTACATCTGCCAGAAATTGCATTTCCACCCTAACGACCCCTTCACCCTGGCATGTTTCGCATCTGCCACCTGGCCTGTTAGGAGAGAAAAAGGAGTCTTTAATACCTGCCTGTTGTGCTTTGGGTGTTGAAGCAAACAATTTCCTTATCTTGTCAAAAACCTTTATGTATGTTACAGGGGAGGACCTCTTGTTTTTGTAAGTAAATCCCTGGTCCATTAATTCAACTTGAAGGTCAGGAATGTCGCCGTAGATCTCAAAACTTTCCAATTCTTCAGGCAGTTCACCTAACAGAGCAGGATATAGAAGTCCTTTTACAAGCGATGTTTTACCAGAACCACTAACACCACTGATAACAGTGATTCTACCATAAGGAATGCTGACATCAATATTTTTAAGGTTGTTTAAGGAAGCCCCTTTCAAGATGAAATACCCTTTTGACTCATCATTTATCTCTGGAATGATTTTGCCTATTTTCAGTTTGCCACTTAAATACTTTCCTGTGAGACTTGTTTCTGTTTTTTTCAAGTCTTGCACAGTTCCTGCAAAAATGACCTGACCACCATTACGCCCACTGCCGGGTCCCATCTCTATCACATAGTCTGCTGATTTAATAACATCTTGGTCGTGTTCCACTACAATGATAGTGTTGCGTAAGTCCCTAAGTCTGTGGAGGGCTTTAATTAATCGTTGGGTGTCTGCAGGATGAAGCCCTACGCTCGGTTCATCAAGCACAAAGAGAGTGTGTATAAGTGAAGAACGCATAAAGCGAGCCAGTTGGATTCTTTGCATCTCACCTCCTGATAGAGTCCTCGTTTCCCTGTTCAGAGTCAAATATCCAAGTCCCAAATCAATCAGGTACTGTGTTCTGGAGAGTATTTCTTCAATGACTATATTAACCAGTTTCGCTTGCTCTGGAGGAAATTCCCACGATTGTATAATGTTATGCAATTCACTTATGCTCATACTTAACATGTCACCTATGGAATAACCATTTACTTTGTATGCCAGTGCTTCTGAACGCAATCTTACACCACGGCAAGACGGACAAGTAATAGCACTTCTATACTTTGATAGTGTTACTCTGGCATTAATGTCATATCTTGATAATTCAAGAGATTCAAAGAATTGCTTGACCCCCGTGATGCCTTCTTCGGGAGCCCCTTCCCAGATTAATTCTTGTTCTTCCGGAGACAACTGTCCAAATGGTTTGTCTATGTTTATGCCTTTTTTCTGGGCAAACCATAGTATATCTTCAAGCAAATAGTAGTATTGCCATCGCCATGGCTTGATAGCCCCAAAGCGAAGGCTTTTTGAATAGTCAAATATCTTGGTTTTATCAAGGACAAGTATGTTACCAAAGCCGTTGCATTCTGGACAGGCACCCTGCGGACTTGTGAAACTAAATAGGTCTTCCGATGGAGGTGGAAATTGTTTTGTTAGCGTTTCCCTGTGTTTGCTGAAAAAGAGAGTCTTACCGTCGTATATAATAACAACGCTATTGGCTATATCAAATGAAGACTTTATAGAGTTAAGTAGCCTCTCTTTTACCTGAAGCGGTTGTGAAAAAGGAATACGGTCAATAATGGCAAATATTTTACTTTCAAGAGATTTTCCTGCAAGTATGTCGCTCAAGACTTCCAGAGGGTATATTACGTTATTATACCAGATTCTTCTTACACCCAATCGCCTTAACTCATCGGGTTCTAAGTTTTGTAATTTAACCTTGATGGGAAATCCTATTAGTATGTGGTCGGCTGATTTAAAATTTCGTAATATGTATTCTGTAACCTGAGCGGGTTCCCACGGTTTTATTTCAATGCCACTTTCTGGGTCTATTAATGTGCTTACTCGCGCAAATAATGTTCGCAAAAAGTCATATATCTCAGTTGCTGTCCCAACTATAGAGCGCGGGTTATGGGAGGGATTTTTTTGCTGTAGAACAATAGCAGGAGACAAACCTTTGATGTCATCAACATCAGGACCCTGCACACGCTGAAAAAATTGCCGTGCATATGTGGACAAACTTTCTGTGTAGCGCCTGTGTCCCTCTGCATAAATTGTATCAATGGCAAGGGATGTTTTGCCAGAGCCACTTACACCCGTGATGGCAATTAGTTTATATCTTGGTAGCTTTATGCAAACATTCTTCAGATTGTGAGTTCTTGCGTTGATTACTTCTATGGCACCATGTTCAAACATAAGTGTGTGACGTTTGGTTATTCCGTTTCAAGCCTGTCTATTGAAATAACTATGTTTTTGTCGGATAAAATCCCTGTGTCTCGGTCAGTGATTACCTTACCGGGTCCCGCAATGCATGACAAATATGCACACCATCCTTCATAAATGCCCATCTCTCTAATTATAAACCTGAATTTGGAATGTGGGAATTTGCCAATACAACAGGGCACCAGAACGCTAAATTTTATCTTATCAAACTTCTTGTGTAGATCAAGGAATCTGATTGCTAAGTCAGTACATAAGTGAATACCTGCCATAACAATGTTGCCGTCAAGCGAGTCAATAAATTTTTCCAGTTCCGGACTTTTGATGTCCATTTTGACAAAGGAAGCATTGTTTAAATAGTGCATATAGTCTCTGTTGGCTGTCTCATCGGTGTCTATGCAAAATATGTGCAGGTTCTTGTGGAATAAAGCAGAAAGTAAGGTAAGCAATCCCTTGCCACATCCTAAGTCAAGGATGTACTTAATGTTAGCATTTTTGTTTCTTAATAAAAACCTTTTGATGCGGTTTCTGACTGCTATTGCTTCTGTGATTTCCTTCCAGAAAGTGTTTTTACGCCTTATTTTGTCAAATTTCTCGCCAGGTCCAAATTCTTTATAAATCCTGTAGCTCTTAAATTCGTTAACATACTTGCTGGAAAATATCCCTTTCTGGGCTTTTTCCTTTACTTCTTTCATCACTGAAAGGTTCTTGATTTATGTCCACTTTATCAAAAGACAACTCAGAACATAATGAGTTCCGTCCCAAATGCGTTAATAGGAAAATTCGTATATTTACAAAAATAGCACGCTATATGGGTAATGCAAATAATCAGGGGGCTTCTGCACACGCGGGATTATATGTCCCGCCAATTGTAAGGCTAATTTCTATTATAGCCTTAGCAGGAGTGGGTTTCGCCGTGGCTTATTTGATTCTCTATTCTACGACGGTAACTAAATTCAACATTTCAGAAGGAGACCTTGCCCTTGTGCCATGGCAAGAATTTTATCAAATGGCAGAAAACTTGTCGTGGTCAAATGAGAGGGCAGATTCATTATTAGCAAATGTGTGGAAAGACGAAGTTAAGTTATTAGAAGGGCATACTTACCTTACACAACTGTATGAGCTTGTGAAATATCAACTTATTGTTCAGACTGCTGTCGCTTTTCTGATTCCCGCTTTGTTTGCCATGCTTTTATTCGGACATTTTTCAGACCTATGGCGCTTTCCAATAAGCCCAGTAGCATGGTTGTCCATTGTGCTTGTTGTGGTAGGTAGTGTTCCATTTACTTACTGGCTCATGGACGTCACTTCTCAATGGATTCCACAGAACCTGGTAGATAAATTCAAAGCGTTGGATGTAATGAGGCAGGGTAATCTGGCTTTATTATTGTGGGTTCCAGAGGCTACCACAGAGTCAATGTGGAATGCACTATTGATCATGGCGGTATTGCCTGCTATTGCAGAAGAACTCATTTTCAGAGGGACATTTCTAAAATACCTGCATGAAACTACTAACACTGTGCATTTTGCTGTGTTTGTATCTGCTCTTCTGTTTGCTTTATTGCACTTTTCAGTTTCTCAGTTTATTCCCATTTTCGTAATGGGTTTGGTTTTGGGATATTTATACATTTACAGTGGGACTATATGGATGCCCATTATTGTTCATACATTATTTAATTCTGTTCCTGTGGCAGTCCATTTTCTATTCAGACAGGGTAAATTGCAAATTGTTAACCCTCAGGAATTCCATGTCCCTGATTTATACGGCATAATAGGTGGAGTTTTAGTCATTGCTGGAATAATAATTCTTGGAATATGGCGCCAGAAATCCGCAAAGGTTGGAACATAGTTTGGGAGGGCATGGATGAATTTAAAGCCCATCTTATTAAAGGAATCCTTGAATCTAACGAAATTCCCGTTGTGATTTATAACCAACTGGACTCCGCCTATATGATAAGATACTTACACCGTAATGCTACAATTAAAGTGCTTGTTCCGGAACAATATTATTCGCAGGCTATTGATCTACTTTCTTCTGTTTCAGAGACACAGGAACCTTCCGATTAATGCTTGTGTTTTACCTTTGTAGGACAAAAGAGGAAGTATGAGCGTTAGTGGGTCTTATTTAACAAAGGAAGAAAAAGAGAAAATCATTAAAGACGTTGTTGGAGAGTATAATCCGGGAATGCCCGAGGCTCAAATTGCATTGTGGACATACCGGATTAGGCATCTCACACAACATTTGCGTCAGCATCCTAAGGATTACAGAACACTTAGAGCACTTAAAATGCTGGTTGGTAAAAGACGCCGAATGCTTAACTACTTGAAGAAAAAGGACTTTAACAGATATCGTAACATAGTCCACAAACTTGGTTTAAGAGGTTGATTAACACTTTTGTTCTGGTTAAGGTTAATTGCATAAGTGCACTACTTTTAAGCATTGTAGATGGAGTATAACACAAAATAATGTGAGTATGGCAGTAATGGTGGAACCGCCCAAACCATATAGCGTAAGCGTTGAAATTGATGGGAAGGAAATAATTATAGAAACAGGAAAGTTAGCTAAGCAAGCAGATGGCTCTGCATTGGTTAGGTGTGGCAAGACAGTTCTCTTAGCTACTGTTGTTTCTAGTAAGGAATTAAAGGAGGGAGTGGATTTCTTTCCTTTAACTGTTGACTATCAGGAAAAGTTTTCTGCAGCAGGGAGATTTCCTGGCGGTTTCTTCAAGCGTGAGGGCAAACTTTCTGAACACGAAATATTGGTGAGTAGGCTTGTGGATAGGGCATTGAGGCCCTTGTTCCCTGATGATTACTATGCCGAAACTCAAGTTAAAATAACTCTTTTTTCTGCCGATGAGAATGTTCCACCAGATGCATTGGCTGGATTAGCCGCCAGTGCTGCTATATGGGTATCTGATATACCGTTTAATGGTCCTATGGCTGAGGTTCGGGTGGCACGAGTGGATGGAAAACTTGTGATTAATCCTTCGGAAGATGAAATGGAGCGTGCTGATATAAATATAGTTGTTGGCGGAACTCGTGAGTACATTGTAATGGTGGAAGGAGAAATGCAAGAAGTTTCTGAAAAAGAAATGGTTGAAGCTCTAAGTTATGCTCATGAAGCCATTAAAAAACTTGTTGAAGCACAAGAGAAGCTTGTTCAATTGAAAGGTGGTAGAAAAGTTAGAGAGTATCAATCTATCGGAGAAGATGAAGAATTGAGGCGTCTCGTTGAAGAGCAGCTTTCAGATAAAATAATGGAAGTTTTTACCAACCCTACTTCCAAACAAGAAAGACGTGAAAAACTTAAGAAAATAAAAGAAGAGTTTGTTGAGGCATTGCCTGAAGAAAAGAAAGAAAGTAGCCTGTTGATTAACAAATATATTCACGACTTGGAGAAGAAATTAATGAGGAAGCTAATATTAGAAAAAGGTGTCCGTATTGATGGAAGGAAAACTGACGAAATAAGACCCATCTGGGCTGAAGTTGATGTGCTTCCTGCTACTCACGGTTCATCTATATTTACACGAGGAGAGACACAAGCTCTTGCAACGGTTACCTTAGGTTCCCGCTTAGATGTTCAATTGATTGATACACCAACTATTCAGGAAGAGACGAAATTTATGGTTCATTACAACTTTCCACCTTTTTCCACTGGAGAAATAAAACCACTGCGTGGACCTTCAAGGCGTGAGATAGGACACGGAAATCTTGCATATAGAGCTTTAAAGGGTGTTATGCCCCCAGAAGATGATTTGCCTTACACTGTACGTGTCGTATCTGATATTCTTGAATCAAACGGTTCATCTTCTATGGCTACTGTATGTGCAGGATCACTTGCTTTAATGGATGCCGGAGTTCCAATTAAGAAACATGTTGCGGGTATCGCTATGGGACTCATTTTTGACCCGGATACAGGACAATATGCAATCTTGACAGACATTCTGGGAGATGAAGACCATATTGGTGATATGGACTTTAAAGTAGCTGGGACAAGAGACGGAATAACCGCCTGCCAAATGGATATAAAAATAAGTGGTATCACGGAGGAAATTTTAATGAACGCATTAGAGCAAGCTCGTAAAGCGAGAATGGAAATACTTGATATACTGGAAAAAGTAATCCCTGAGCCAAGAAAAGAATTAAAGCCCCATGTTCCACGTTCTAAAGTTGTCCTTATCCCGAAAGAGTTGATAGGTCTTGTTATAGGTCCTTCCGGAAGAACCATTCAAGAATTGCAAGAGAAAACAGGAACGACGATATACATAGAACCAGAAGAAGACCAGGGTAAAGTATATATTACTGGACAATCGCAAGATGCGGTGGAAGCAGCAGCGGAACACATTAATCTTATGACTCAAATGCCTGAAGAAGGCGAAGTATATGAGGGTGAAGTGAAAGAATTGAAGCCGTTTGGAGCACTGGTGGAATTCATGCCAGGTAAAATTGGCTTGTTGCATATCTCTGAAATAGACTGGAAGCACATTAATGATATTTCGCAAATTTTGAAGGTAGGAGACAAAATAAAAGTAAAGCTCATTGAGATAGAAGAAGGCACGGGGCGCTATAAGTTATCCAGAAAAGCCCTTATTCCTAAACCTGAAGAACCAGAGCAGCTACAGCAAGTTCCTCAACGTAAAGAACACACGTCACAACAAAGAAGTTTTGAAACGGAGGGGACGCCTACGAGACAAAATCAAAAAGTTCACCAACATCATACCGGACGACGTCATATGCAACAAAGACCAAAACAACAAGGCAGACCCCATCAGCCGAAGCGAGGAGGACACAGACATCGCGGAGATGATGATTTATATTCGTTTTAGTCAACTAATAATCACTTTAGCGATATTGTTTGTTTTGTTATTGAGTGGCTGTAAAAAAGATTCTAAACCAATTTTTGATTCCGGAAGTGTTTATATTATAGGACACGGAGCAGGAGGAGAGCATTGTCATGATAGATATGCTACCGATAGAATTTGCCACAATACGTATCCCGCTATTAGAGAGGGTTTTACTATTTTTCAAGGGATTGAGGTAGATGTCCAGCTTTCAAAAGATACTATGATTTATGTAGGGCACGATGTTTTCTTAACAGATAAATCTTTCGGACCCATTATAAATTTTTTAACTTCTGAACAGATAGATTCTTTGAATGCAACTTACGACTCACTCCATCATATCGTTTCTTTGGAATATGTTTTTAATGCTTTTCTGAAAGCGCCTCCAGACCATAATAGATTATTATCACTGGATGTTAAAAACTATTATACAACATATTGGAAAGATTTGTGTGCTGATTCTTGTGATAAAGTTGCTGGGCAGTATAAAGAAACGTTTGCTATTGCATTATTTCACTTGGTTAACACATATCCTGAGATAAAAGATAGATTAGCCGTTGAAGGATGGGACCTTGAACAATTATACTTTATTAATAAATACGTACCTGATATTAGGTACAAGTGCCTTATTATTGTGAATTTTACGGATAGCATCCGACAACTCCTTACTAAGCATGGGTATGTTAATTGTATTAGTAAATCAATAGAAACCACTACAGAAAGAGAGGTTGGTGAAATATATGGTTTTTTTTATAAAATACATTCGGATAATCATTTTCTGATTCAATTATGGGCAGCCACAGATTCAACATCTTTTAAGAAAGCATTGAACTTGCTTAAAGACAAAGGACCTGCCATAATACAGGCAGATAAACATGCAATAGCATATAATTGATTCCAAAAATCCCTTTATGTATCAAAAAGTCGCTAAAAATACCTTTCTAAAATATCCTAATCTGCTCGGCAAATTTGTTAATGCCGGAAATAGCAGGCGTGAATTCTTATGTATAAAACTTATTCCTTGTTGGAGTCTTTGTTTTGCTCTTTGTTGTCTGAGCTTTCTTGTTGGCCTTCTTCACCTAATAATTGGTCAAGGTCAATAAATTCATCCAATTTAGCACCACTGGGTCGTGGTTGAGGCTTTTTCGGTTTTGCCGGTGCTGTTTTCTTCTGTGCCTTTGGTGCGGCCTTAGTAGTTTTCTTGGACTTTTTCTTGATTAGTTTGCGAGCTTCTTGGCGTGCTTTCTCTTCCTCCTTGGCTTGTCTCCATACCTTAGTATGTGATACTTTAATGAGTTGTTTTTTCTTGTTGAAATCAACAACCATAAAGTCAAGAGTTTCGTCAACCTGCGCTATAGTACCATCTTCTTTCTTGAGGTCTCTCACCTGTGCCCTTGCTTCCACACCATATGGCAGCTCAACAATGGCTTCACTGCCAGAAATGGATTTAATAGTTCCTTTGTGAATTGAACCTGGAGTAAATACTGTTTCAAAGGTGTGCCATGGATTCTCTTCAACTTGTTTGTGTCCAAGTTTGAGTAATCTTTTATCGTGGTCATAGCCGAGAACAACAACATCTATTTCATCTCCTTCTTTTACAATTTCAGAGGGATGCATGACTCGTTTTGTCCATGATAGGTCTTCATTTCTCACTATACCATAAACACCTTCTTCAAGCTCAACCAATGCTCCATATGGTCTGAGTTCAATGACTTTACCTTTATACTTATTGCCTGTGACATATTTGGATTCAATGTTTTCCCATGGGTCAGGCTTAAGCCTTTTAATACTAAGACTCATTCTCCTGTTTTCCGGGTCTATGTCTGTAACGACTGCTTCAACTTCCTGTCCCTCTTTGAAATATTCAAAGGGGTTGGGTTTCTTGTACCCCCATGATATTTCAGATACGTGCACCAAGCCTTCTACCCCAGGTAACACTTCAATAAATGCACCATAGGGTTGTATATGCACTACTTTGCCTTTGACCTTGTCCCCAACTTTTATCTTTTCGGTTATATTTTCCCATGGGTCTGGCTCCAGTTGTTTCATACCAAGGCTTATCTTGGTCTTATCTTCGTCAAATCCGAGAACAACCACACGCACTTTGTCTCCGACTTTCAAGCCAAGGTCGGAAGGATGCTTTATTCTCCTCCATGTAAGGTCAGATATATATACTAAACCATCAATACTACCGAGGTCGACGAATACTCCCCAGTCCACTATGTTCTTAATAACACCTTCAAGAACTAGTCCCGGCTCAAGTTTTTCAATGATTTCACGTCTGCGACGCTCTCTTTCCTCTTCTTGAACTGCTTTGTGTGAAACGACAGCATTCATTATCGCTTCGTTAATCTTAACTACCTTGACAGGTAGCGTTTTGCCTACATATGCGTCATAATCTTCAACGGGTTCAATACTAATTTGTGAGCCAGGCAGGAAGCATTCATAAATGCCGAAGCATTCAGCAACAAGCCCTCCCCTTGTCTTAGCAATAATCTTAGCTTCAAGAACTTCTCCTGTGTGATATGCCTCAACTAACTTATCCCATGCTCTGAGTATGCGTGCTTTACGACGGGACAATTTTACTTGCCCTTTCCTGTCCTCACTCTTTTCTACATAAACTTCAATTTCGTCTCCCGGTTGAGGGTCGGGTTCCCCTTTGAATTCGGCAAGTGGAATTACGCTGTTAAACTTATAATCCAGTTCTACTACTACGTCTTCGTCTTCCACTTTCAAAACCTTACCCTTTACTATATCAGCCCTCTCCAGAGGCTTAATATCCGGACGTTGTTTTAGATACTCTTTTAGGGCAACGACAATATCTTCGTTTTCCTGAGTTTTTTCAGCGCGAGCTAAATCTTCCCATGAAAAACCTTCTTCTGTTTTCTCTATTAATGGCTTAACTTCTTCTGTTCCAGTCACTGCTGTCTTGTTTCCCACGGCAATTGTTTTTCAGATGACAAAGTTATATAACTATAACTAAACAGAATAGGTATTTAGTTCTCTGGCCAAAAACTCTTTAACTTGTTCCATCAGCCAAGCTGGTGTCGAAGTGGCACCGCAAATACCTATGGAATCAGCGTTTTCAAACCAATCTAAGTGAATGTCTTCTACAGAAGAGATAAAGTAGGTGTTTGGGTTGACAGATTTTGCCGCTTCAAATAGTACTTTTCCATTGGAACTTTTCTTGCCTGCTACGAACAAAACAACATCAAATTGCTTGGCAAATTCTTTGATTTTAGTATCTCTGTTGGATACTTGTCTGCATATAGTATCATTGAAAAACACTTGCTGGTTGTTATATTCTGCAGCTTTCTTTTTAATAGTTTCGCCAAGCTTGTAATACTTATCTATGCTCTTAGTGGTTTGAGAAAAGAGATAGATGGGTCTTGAAAAATCAATTTTTTCAAAGGCATCATCTTCACCTGTAATTAGAATTTTATCTACATGGGCATCATCAGGAATTTGTCCTAATAAACCAATCACTTCTGGATGTCCTGGTTTGCCATATATAACTATTTGAGATCCCTCAGGGGCTTCTCTAACAACTTCTCTTATCCTATTTTGTAATTTCAGAACAATTGGACATGATGCATCAATAAGTGTTATGTCATTTTCCTTCGCTATTTTATATGTCTGTGGGGGTTCCCCATGTGCCCTTATGAGAACTATAGCATCTTTTAACTGTTTTAATTGCTCATGGTCAATGATTTCCAAGCCCTTTGCTTTCAAACGCTCAACCTCTTTATCATTATGGACAATGTCTCCCAGACAATATACCTTAATGCCTTGGTCTAAAAAGAATTCTGCTTGCGCAATAGCATAGACAACGCCAAAGCAAAATCCTGAATCTGGGTCCACTTCTATACGCACTGCTGGAAGATTACCGCTGTTGATGAATCATCTGTTTTATTGAAACAATTAAACGTTGTGCTTTGTCCTTGAAAAGTTCCTCTTGTTTTTTGTTGAAAGCTTTTTGCAATAATTTTCTAAACATTATTTCACCACGCAATTTCCTATGACAAGCAGGGCAAAAAGTTGCGTGTTTTATGAAAGCTCTATATTCTTCTGGGGAAAGATTTCCATCAAGGGCATCTTCCAGCAGGCGTCTGAATTTTACACATGCATTGTTCCCAAATCCCATTTACCTGCTGTTTAGTCCTTTGAGGATTTGTCCTCAATTCTATATAACTTCTTAGCATATTCTTTCAGTTCCTTTTTAAGCATTCTGCGTGCTCTGTGCAAACGAGACCTTACAGTCCCTATTGGAATGCCCAGTATTTTTGCAATCTCTTCGTATTTTAGTTCATCCACATCTGCAAGCAAGACTATAATTCTAAATTCTTCCGGAAGTTTGTTTAAGGCTTTGACTACTTCTTCTGATAAATAAGAGGATTCAACTTCTTGACGCATGTCACCCGCTGGTGTCATTTGGGGTGGTGGACCCTCTTCATCGTCATCTGACTTGAATGTTGAATATTCCTCATAGGCTATTGTTTGTGGGGCAGATTTCCTTTTCCTGTATTCGTTTATGTACAAATTTCTCATTATAGTGTAGAGCCATGCTTTAATTTTGGTGCCTTCCTTATATGTGTCTAAGGATTCAAAGGCACGCAACAAAGTTTCTTGAACAAGGTCATAAGCATCGTCTATATTGCCTTGGGTTAGGAATGTTGTAGCAAACCTCAGCAGGTCATTAATTAAGGGTTCAATCTCTTTCTCAAATATTCTAAGGCGACGTTGCCTTTCCTCTTCGCTAATGTTAAGTTCCTTTCTCTTTCGCCTTCTACCCATGGTAGCTTCCTCTTGCGTTTTTTCTAATTGTTCCCCCTCCTGGTTAATATTATCGTTTTCCCGGTCTGGATGCTCTTCCTTGTTTACTGGAACTTCCATCTCACTCATCTTGTTTGTTTTTTCAAAGGTTTCAAAATTAGGTTTGTTTTTCTATCTGAACGCAAAATTAGATAAACTTATTTAATCTGCCAAAAGTTCCTTTATTTTCTGAAATACTAATTCAAGTCTGTTTTCACGCGACCCTTTCAAAAAGACGTATTTTCTATTCTTCAACAAGTTCAAAATAATTTTTTCTATCTTGCTATCAAGGGATGCAGACCAGTGAATTCCTTTTGAAGTAAGTTCGGGTAGTAATTCTGTCCATTCTTGACCAATGCATACAATCTTATCATTCGGTGCCATTACCTTAATCACATATTCCAGAATTTTCCTGTGAAGATGTGCGCTTTCTTTGCCAAGTTCTTTCATACTACCCAAGACAAAAAGACGATTATCTGGTGCTATTTCAGTAAAACTTTTAAGACTGGCAAGCATACTGTCTGGATTGGCGTTGTAAGCATCATACCATACCCATGTATTTTTGAGTTTCACCAGGTTTGACCTCATTTCCACGGGGCGAAAAGTAGCAAGTTGTTTTGCTATAATACGTAAGGGAATGTTATGTTTCAAGCCTACTGCAGCAGCTGCTAGCATATTGTAAAGGTTGTATTTACCCGCAAGTTGTGTGTTTACTGATATATTGAAAGGCTTGTTGAATCTTATTTTCAAAAATGGATTGGCACTTATTATCCGGGCAGTAATTTTCCCTGACCGCACTCCATAATATATTTTATTAACCCTTGTTTTTGCACTCTTATTTATGAGTAAAGCATCTTCACAGTTAAAATATAGTGTGTCTCCATGTTGGTCTATCCATCTATATAGTTCTGTTTTTGCCTGTATAACGCCCTCAAAGGAACCAAAGCCTTCCAGATGCGCCCTTCCGATATTTGTAATCAACCCTTCTGTAGGTTGTGCAATTTGACATAGAAATTCTATCTCGCCAATATGATTGGCACCTAATTCCAGAACTAAAAAGTCTGTGTTTAATGGCGTGTTCAATATTGTTATAGGTACGCCAATATGATTGTTGAAGTTTCTTTCTGGCTGTGATACGGAATACATACTACTAAGAACATGGGAAATCAGTGATCTGGTTGTGGTCTTGCCAGAACTCCCAGTTACACCTATAACTGCTTTTGCTTTGATCCTTTTCCTATACCATGTTGCATATTGTTGAAGTGCTTTTAACGTATCTTTAACAACGACTACATTATTGAGGTCTGTTTTGGATTGATCAGAACATATTGCCCCTATTGCCCCCTTCTGTAAGGCTTCATTTACATACTTATTGCCGTGAGTTCTTGTTCCCGGAAGAGCCCAGAATAGTTCTCCCCCCTTAATTTCTC
Source organism: Bacteroidota bacterium (assembly GCA_015490475.1). Taxonomy (GTDB): domain Bacteria; phylum Bacteroidota; class Bacteroidia; order JAADEI01; family JAADEI01; genus JAADEI01. The sequence continues at coordinate 993 of WFXT01000188.1, read as the reverse complement.
GTGTATCAAAAACAACTTTTTTGCTATTGCGATGTAGTGACCATATTTTTTCTATTGCTTCATCACTTAAAATCACAACTATATTGTTTCAGAATAATACCTGCTACTTTTTAACTCTCTTTTGTTGACCTGCTTGTAATACAGTAGATTAAGAGTTGTTACTTTCTCGTTACTTACGACCCTTTGGTCTTACTCTAAACCATTTTCCAGCTTCAAATTGGTTACCCTGTGGTGAACCAACACGTGTCATAGCGCAACGAAAGCCGATAAATGCAGTGGATTGGTTTTGATCAAGAGCTCTTCTGGTTCCTGGGACGAGCCAGAAGGGACCATCTGCCCAGTGCCCTCCTTTATATACTCTCAGTTCGTTGTTTATCAAAGTGGTTTTACCATAATCATAAGAGATTTCTGACATTTCGTCACCATCTTTGAAATCACGATAATCAGACCATTTATAATTCAATCTGTTGGCATTTTCTTCTTCTGTTACGGGAACATAGCGAAGTCTGCCGAGACTATCCTTTTCAAGGGGAACACCTTCTTCATCAACTGCTAACTTCATGAAGACGTTGCCACGGAATGCGTTGAGGTCATCGGCATCCAGTGGTGTGAAAGGCCTATAGACGTCTGCTACCCATTCGGCAACGTTACCTGCCATGTTATAAAGACCAAAATCGTTAGGCATAAATGAATTGACAGGAGCTGTGGGGCAGGCAGCATCGTTCAATGATCCCGCAATGCCCATATAGTCCCCTTCGCCTCGTTTGAAGTTGGCGAGGAACGCACCCCACCAGCCACCGTGGACGGGATAACGTAAACCATATCCATTCCATGGGAAGACCTTTGTTTCAAGCCACATTTCTTCACCAGGTGCAAATAAGTTACCAATCATAGCCCACGCAGCGTATTCCCATTCTGCCTCTGTTGGCAATCTATAGTCTGGTAGTAATATACCATCTTCCAGACGAACTCTACGTTCACCAGTTCCCGTGG